>NZ_JAUBSH010000045.1:0-52511 GCF_036704705.1 Microcoleus sp. K1-B1
CATCTTTATTTGACGATTTTACTAGCTTTTTCATTTTAACTCTTTTTTGACACATTCGCAAAAGTGAGATGCACCCTGCCAAACAAACAAGGTATCTTTACAATTTATAATTTCCCTCCTCATCATAGTTATCTGGTAGTAACATCTGAGAACAGAAAATTATTCGTATGTGGTATCGTAAAGTGGGTGTAGTTGCAGAACAAGAAATAAAATTTTATTAGGCGTAAAATTCAAGAGGTAAACCTTGAAAAACATTGGATTAGTAGCGATCGGACGAAACGAAGGCCAGCGCCTTCGCCAATGCCTCGTCTCGGCCACAGACAAAGTTGCCCGCGTCGTCTATGTCGATTCCGGCTCAACAGACGGTAGCCTAGAGTTAGCCCGATCGATCGGAACCGATACAGTAGAACTAGACTTATCTATACCCTTTACCGCAGCACGCACCAGAAACGAAGGCTTTGCCCACTTGCTGGAACTAGCAGCAGCCCTTGAATTTGTCCAATTTGTGGATGGCTGCTGCCAATTGGTTGACGGCTGGCTCCAGAGAGTCGCACAATAACTCGCAGCCCAACCAGAATTAGCAGCAGTCTGCAGCCGCACAAGAAATTCCCCGCAGCCACAGCTTGCAGGATCAATTTTGATCGAGAAACACTACTCAAACTAAAACAATAATTCAATGGATACACTCAAAAAGCCAGCGCACATTGCTATTTATCTGCATTGCCTGTTCAATGGGGGTATAGAGCGGGTAATGTTGAACTTAACTCGCAATTTTGTAGCTCGCGGTGTCAAGGTAGATTTGGTAATTAACTTTCCCGGAAATCTTTTCCTGTGGGACTTTCCCCCGTCGGTTCGGATTATCAACCTTGAAGCTGAAAAGATATTAACAAGAGTTCCTAAATTAGTGCGTTACCTGCGACAGGAACAACCCACAGCTTTAATGTCAGCAAATCATTTTGCTAACGAAGTAGCACTATTGAGTAAGCATTTTTCTGGCTTACCGACACGGGTGGTGGTATCAGAACACACGCATCTTTCCCAGGAAGTGGGAAATTCCTCTCCCTTAACCTTTAAGCATTGGTCGCCTCTGACAGCGCGACTTTTATACCCCTGGGCAGACGGCATAGTAGCAGTTTCTCAAGGAGTAGCTGAAGACGTAGCGGCTATAACTGGCTTAGCTGCCGAGCGAATCCAGGTAATTAACAACCCCATAGAGACTGATGAAATCATAGAAAAAGGTAAAGAACCTCTAGACCACCCCTGGTTTAATTCCCCAGAAGTGCCTGTAATTCTGGGAGTGGGGAGATTAGAAAAACAAAAAAATTTTCCTAACTTAATTAATGCTTTTGCTAAAGTACGACAGGTGCGATCGGCTCGGCTGATGATTTTAGGCGAGGGGTCAGAGCGGGAACGACTGGAATATCTAATCCGCGAATTGGGCTTGGAAAAAGACGTGGCAATGCCCGGTTTTGTAAAAAATCCTTTTGCATACATGGCACGATCTACAGTATTTGTCTTGTCTTCATCTTGGGAAGGCCTGTCGATGGTACTGGCAGAAGTAATGACTTTGGGAACCCCAATTGTTTCTACAAATTGCCAAAGCGGCCCGTCTGAACTTTTAGACGGAGGCAAGTACGGCGAGCTAGTTCCAGAAGGCGACAGTGAAGCGCTGGCACAAGGTATTTTAAAAGTATTGTCCGGTCAAACAAAGCCTGCCGATCCAGCTTGGCTTGCCCAATTCAACCTGGAGGTTACGGCTCAAAAATATCTGGATATTCTGGGCATCACTGATTGCGAATTCCGCTCAGCAGTTCCGGTAAAATAACTACAATACTCCTAGGGGCGGGTTTCACCAAAAAATTACAATTCAGGCTAGCAATCTACATCAAACCGCCCCCAAAGAAATCGACAGAATTTGATTATGGGCAATTCCACTGGTGGCAGAGAGACAAAAATCTATGGCTGCCTCACCGATCAATGCAGTAAATTGCGAATAAATAACTTAAATTTAGCATTTGTGACCGAGCAGCACTCAGAAGTATTGGTGTTGTTTAATGCACAATAAGCTACCAGTAGTTGAACACCGAAGACAGGAACTCGTTGGGATTTATGTTATAAAGATATTGTGAAGTTAGCTTAACAGTTACTAAAATATTAAAATAACAGCTCGCGAGTCGAATTTAAGAGGTAAGAGTTGAAACAAGTTGGATTAGTGGCGATCGGACGAAATGAAGGGCAGCGCCTCCGCCAATGCCTCGTCTCGGCCACAGACAAAGTTGCCCGCGTCGTCTATGTCGATTCCGGCTCAACAGACGGTAGCCTAGATTTAGCCCGATCGATCGGAGCCGATACAGTAGAACTAGACTTATCTATACCGTTTACCGCAGCACGCGCCAGAAACGAAGGCTTTGCCCGCTTGCTGGAAATAGCGCCAGACATCGAATTTGTCCAATTTGTGGATGGTGACTGCGAAGTAGTGGATGGATGGATTGATCGAGCCTACAGCGAACTCGCAGCCAAACCAGACGTAGCAGCAGTATGCGGCCGCAGGCGCGAACGATATCCCGAAGCAAGCATCTACAACCAATTGTGCGACATTGAGTGGGATACCCCCATCGGCGAAACCAAAGCCTGCGGTGGCGACTCCATGATGCGCGCCACCGCATTTGAGCAAGTCGAAGGTTTCAATCCCGCACTAATAGCCGGCGAAGAACCCGAACTGTGCTTGCGGCTTCGCCAAAAAGGTTGGAAAATCCTCCGCTTAGACGCAGAAATGACCCTGCACGACGCGCAAATGACCAGTTTCGCTCAGTGGTGGAAGCGCGCTCAAAGAGCGGGTCACGCCTATGCCGAAGGTTCCTGGATGCACGGCAGCGAACCAGAGCGCCATTGGGTCAAAGAAACCCGCAGCACCTGGTTTTGGGGCTTAGTGTTGCCAGCCCTAGCCTTGGCCATGACATGGCCGACAAAAGGCTGGAGCTTGTTACTATTGAGTGGCTACCCCTTAGCAACCTATCGCACCTATAACTATTATATAAAGCATCGGGAGTTCACAACTAAAGACGCAGCCATCTACGCTTTGTCATGTGTATTAGCCAAATTTCCCCAGCTACAAGGTCAAATTCAGTTTCACCAGCGCCGATTGCTGGGGCAGCAGAGCAAGCTAATCGAATACAAAACCACCAACTCTATTAATTCAGCCAGCTAGAATTACAGCTAACGTCCCAGAAAGTCAACCTCTAAGTAGCAAACAAATGAGTAATAAAAAATTAAAAGTTTTACTAATTGTAGAACAATGCAATCCTGACTGGGCATCAGTACCTTTGGTGGGGTACAATTTTTTTCAAAAAATCAACAATTTAGTTGATGCAACACTCGTTACTCATATTAGAAATAAACCAGCCCTGGAAAAACATCCGGAATATAAAAAAATCATCTACCTTGAGGAAGGAAAGTTAGCCCAGCAATATTATAAAATAGTTGCAAAGCTTACCGCAACCGGGCGAATAAATTGGCCAGTTTATCATGCCTTGAATTACCCAATTTATGAGCAATTCAATCAACAAGTATATCAAAAATTCAAAGGAAAAATCCTCAACGGAGATTATGACATAGTTCATGCAATTACCCCGATGATGCCGCGCTATCCGTTTAAAGTAGTCAGTGTATGCCAGCAGACTCCTTTTATTCTAGGGCCAGTGAATGGGGGCATTCCCTTTCCCCCAGGTTTTCAAGAAACGGCAAGACAAGAATTTGCTCAATTTAACTTTTTGAGAGCAGTTGGTAGAGCATTAATTCCAGGTTATGCAGAAACTTACCAAAAAGCCGACAAAATTTTAGCGGGTTCACAATATACTTTAAATATGCTAAAAGATTTGTTTGCAATCCCTGACCAAAGAATTGATTTGTTATACGAAAATGGCCTTTCCGAGGATTTTTTAAATCAGAAAAATATTTTCAAGAAAGATGTTAGCAAGATCAATCTGCTTTTTGTGGGTCGCTTAGTTCCTTACAAAGGCGCCGATATGGTCATTGAGTCTATTGGGAAATTAGACCAGGAACTTCAAAGTAAAATCCGCTTAAGCATAGTAGGAGACGGCTCAGAAAGAAACAATTTGGAAAACAGAGTGAAGGAGCTTAAATTAGGCGAAATAGTCAGCTTTGCCGGATGGATTAATCAACAAGAAACTCTGGATTATTACAGAAAAGCAGATATTTTTTGTTTCCCTTCGATCCGAGAGTTTGGTGGCGCAGTGGTAATGGAAGCTATGGCTTGCGGGCTCCCCTGCATAGTGGCTAATAACGGCGGTATTGGTGAATACGTGAATGAAGAAACTGGTTTTAAGATAGAGCCAATTTCTAGAGATTATCTCACCCAAGAGTTGACAAGTAAAATTAAGCTGTTAGTCGAAGATGATCGGCTGCGGGAAAGTATGTCAGCTAAGGCGATCGAAAAAGCCAGAGAATTTGCGTGGGAAAACAAAGCCATAAAAATAGTAGAAATTTACGAAAAAATGCTCGGTGAGAAAAGTGTTAATGCCTCGACATAGTAGAGTGATGTTGTTATAATAAAGCGATATTTTTGAGTTAAAAATTAGAAAGTAGGTACGAAATGAAGGCAAAAATTGGATACTTTATTCCACAATTTCCAGGACAAACACACATTTTTTTCTGGCGGGAGCGCCAATTTCTTGCAGAACTGGGAATTGAAACAGATTTAGTATCCACTCAACCGCCCCCCAGAGCGATCGCTTCTCACGTATGGGCAGAAGAAGCTCAAAAAAATACTGTTTATCTATTTCCTTTTGCTGCGAAAGATTTTATTAACTCATTCCTAGAGGTTCTCAAAGCTGGTCCCGCTGCATGGTGGCAGTGCCTCGCAGTTACTGCCAAAGCGAGTGACACATCCTTATCTCAAAAGGTTCGGCTATTGGCATTGATTTTTGTTGCTGGCAAACTCGCAAGGTTAGCAAGAACAAAAGGTTGGTCGCACATCCACGTTCATTCCTGTGCCAATGCCGCCAGTATAGCGATGTTCGCCTCATTACTCTCAAAAGTATCGTATAGCCTGACGCTGCACGGCCCCCTAAGTGACTACGGCCCTAACCAAGAACAGAAATGGCACTTTTCGGCTTTTGCAATAGTCATTACTAAAAAGCTTTATGACGAAGTGAACAAATGCCTTGCGGGTCATCTTCCTCAAAAGGTTGAAATAGCTCCTATGGGGGTTGACCTCTCGCGTTTCCAGAGAAAAATACCATATTCTGTATGGAATGGAAGTGATGCTTGCCACATTTTTAGTTGCGGGCGTCTCAACAGATGTAAAGGTCATGCGGATTTGATTGCGGCGATAGATATACTCAGAAAACGAGGATTTAATGTTGAGCTGCAAATTGCTGGAGAAGACGAACAGGGTGGCAGTGGCTACCGCCTTGAGTTAGAAAAGCTGATCGAACAGCTTGGCTTGAAAAGTTGTGTTAGCCTTCTCGGTGCGGTGTCTGAAGATACCGTCAATGAGTCCCTTGAAAAAGCACAGGTATTTGTCCTTGCCAGTTGGCACGAACCTCTAGGTGTCGCCATCATGGAAGCGATGGCAATGGAGATGCCTGTAGTAGTTACAGGGTCAGGAGGAGTAAAGGAGCTTATAGATGACGGGATTGATGGGCTACTTGTAGAACCTGAAGCCCCCGATCAATTAGCAGATGCGATCGCCAATCTCTTGCAAAATCCCGAACTTGCTTTGAGCCTCAGTCAGGAATCCCGCAAAAAAATCATGGCCAAATTTAGCCACGGCCGCAGTGCAGAAACTTTAGCTCAGTGCTTGGAAAAACTTGGAATAACTAACCCGTCTTAGTTATTCCAAAGAAGAAATTTAATCTCAGAGTACATAAATGTAGTTGAGTCCGAAACAAGTTATGCGAATTTTAATTGTTGCTCAGAATGCCTCAACTAAATTCGGTGGCGAGTCATTGCTGCCGGTCAACTACTTCCGGATACTTCGATCACGCCAAATAGAGACATGGTTAGTGACGCACGCCCGCACCCAGGCAGAACTCACAGGGCTGTTTCCAGAAGACCGCGATCGGATGCACTTTGTACCCGATACTTGGCTGCACCGGCTGCTTAACAATTGCGCGCGATTTATTCCTGAAAGAGTGAATGACTTTACTTTTGGGCTGCTCTCTCACCTGTACACCCAAGTGCTACAGCGTCGCATTGTCCGGCGGCTGGTGAGCGAACACAAGATTGATATTGTACACGAACCGACACCAGTCTCGGCAACAATTCCTTCGTTGATGTTCGGATTGGGAGTGCCGGTAGTTATCGGGCCGATGAACACGTCGGTTAATTTTCCTCTGGCTTTTCGAGCGCGCCAAAATCCTACCATAGATATTTTAATCGAGATCGGTCACCAGTGCGTCGATTTTTTCAATCGTCTTTTTCCCGGTAAAATCAAAGCCGAGACGCTGTTAGTGGCAAACGAGCGCACGAAGCAGGCACTTGCATCTGGGGTGCAGGGTAAAATTATTGAACTTGTGGAAAACGGCGTGGATTTCTCGGTGTGGCGATCGGACTCTAGCTTATCAAGAGCAGCGGCCGGGCAGGTTCATTTTATATTTTTAGGCAGGCTGATCGACTGGAAAGCTGTAGATTTACTGCTGGAAGCCTTCGCGCCCGTCGTCGCTCAAACTGATGCAGTCTTGGAAATCATCGGTGATGGGCACATCCGAGGGGAACTCGAAGCTCAAACAGCTCGTTTAGGCATCGACAGCAGCGTTGTATTTAGTGGCTGGCTGTCTCAGGAGGAGTGCGCTCTCAAAATGCAACAAGCTCATGCAATGGTTTTCCCCAGTTTGCGGGAGCCTGGGGGGGCAGTGGTGATGGAGGCAATGGCAGTGGGCTTACCCGTCATAGCAACGAACTGGGGCGGCCCGGCAGATTATCTGAATTCCACTTGCGGTATTTTAGTAGAACCGACTTCTAAAGAAGGATTTGTCCAAGGACTGACAGATGCGATGCTCAAGCTCGCTCAGTCACCAGAATTAAGGCAGAGTATGGGTTGTGCGGGACGGGAACGAGTCAGGCAGCATTTTGATTGGGAACGCAAAGTCGATCGAATACTTGAAATTTATCAACAAACGATCGACGATTACCCCAAGCATTAGGTAGCCGAGCATTAAAGCATAAAGCAGCAGCTTTCAGATTGAAAGCTGCTGCTTGGGGGTGCTAAAAAAGTATGTGGCGGCCCAAAGACCCCCCTCTACATCCTAGCTAGCTAAAAACGGGTTAACCCGTTTGTTTGGTTAACCCGCGAGCTTGGAAACATGCAGTTCAATTAGTTTTGCACTACCAGCTTAACGTTGGCATTTTGCAAACCGCGCTGCTTGACTGCTGCCAAGGTCTTGTTAACTGCGTACTTCTGGTTGATGGAGTTGATTAACTCAGTTTGATTGTGCTTTTTGGCGACGCCCCAGAGGTCGGCAATCAGATCAAAAGAACCATCGCTATTGCGAGACCAACCCAGGTCATATTCGCCTTCGAGAATCGCTACGATGTCGGAGCGAACGCGCTGACCATTATAGCCACGAACATCAGCTTCTGACTTGACTGAAATGCCCAAGTCACGCAGGGAAGCTTTCAGGATTTCGGCGTCGGTGATTTTGGTACGCAGAGTGCTAAAGTGAGACATTGGATTTCCTCCTAATAAAACTGAGAGAGAAACAACAACGGTCTGGATTTAACGGTGCCGCTGGGCGGCTCTTGAATCGAACTGCTAGCTGTTGCTAGCCTTTGCTCCTGTTTGGACCAGGAGAAAGCTTTTAGAATTCCATTCGCTGGTATTCAGCGACGGAAGACGCAGCGGGCCGTGCACGCTGTCTAGCCCAATCTCGAAGGGCAGTGACCTGTTCGGTCATTGTTTTAGACAGTGGCATTGTAGATTTAATGGCCGCGATGATGTCTAGCTGCGTAAACTCTCGATCTTGAGCGAAGGCTTCGTACATTGCGGCTACTAGCGCTTGCTCAATCTCTGCACCTGAAAAGCCCTCGGAAACATTGGAAAGTTGCTCTAAATCGAAGCGAGTAATTTCCCGACGCCGCTTTGACAGGTGAATCTTAAATATATCTTGGCGTTCTTCTTTGGTAGGCAGATCAACAAAGAAGAGTTCGTCGAATCGGCCTTTCCTCAAGAATTCTCCCGGCAACCGCTCGATTCGGTTGGCTGTTGCCATTACGAAGACTGGGGAAGTCTTTTCTTGCATCCAAGTGAGGAATGAACCGAAAATCCGGCTGGAGGTTCCTCCGTCTGAGTCTGCCGAACCAGTGCCTCCTGCAAAGGCTTTGTCTAGTTCGTCGATGAAGAGGAGGGCTGGAGAGATGGATTCTGCGGTTTTGAGGGCATTGCGGAGGTTTGCTTCCGAGCGACCCACCATCGAGCCATCGTAGACTCTACCCATATCTAGCCTCAGCAGGGGCAGTCCCCAGAGGCGGGAGGTGGTCTTAGCAATCAGCGATTTTCCGCATCCCGGTACGCCAAGAATTAACATCCCTTTTGGTTGGGGCAGACCGTATTCTCTCGCCCTTTCTGTAAAGGCGTTGGAACGCTGTCTCAGCCACCGCTTCAGCTCTTCTAAACCGCCGACTGCATCCAGGGTTTCGTCTTCTTCAATGAACTCTAGAATGCCGTTGCGGCGAATTAATTGCTTTTTTTCCGAAAGAACTATGTCTACTTCTTCTTCTGTGAGGCGCCCAGTCGAAACTTGGGCTTTGCGATAAACTTTTTCAGCTTCGTCCTTGGTCAATCCCAAGGCTGCTTTTAAAAGTTTTTCTCGCGCTTCTGTGGTAATGCGTCGCGATTTCGTTTGCTCCAACTGACCAGACAAGACTTGGTTTAGTTCTTTCATGTCTGGCAACGCGAAGTCTAATACCACTACTTCCTTTTCTAGCTCGATCGGAATTTGCTGCAAAGGAGACATCAGTATAATTGTCTTTTGCGTTCCTTTGAAGTGGGCGATCGCATCGCGCAACCACCTCGTTACCGGAGGAGAATCTATAAAAGGATGCAAATCTTTGAAAATGTAGATGCTAGCGTTACTGTTGGGTTCTCGCTGCCTGATCACCCATTCAATTGCTGCCTCGGGCGAGACGGTGTTGTGTTGGGTGGTGGTGCGGGGTTGACCATACTCCACAATGCCGTGAGTTACAGTCCAGATAAATACTCGTCGCTGTGGTTTTGCTTGAGCTATTGTCGAAATTGCTTGCTCACACCGCTCTTCCTCGGATGTCACGAGGTAGATCAGAGGATATTGAGCTTGGATTAGAATACTGATCTCTTCTTGCATAGTCCTCGACCCACTAGAGACGGTGCTATCTTTGCTGAATCTCAATGCTGCCCTTCGCCATCTTACTGAAAATTGCAGTTTTAGCTTTTTGGGGAAGCAAGGCATTCTTAGCAGGGAACCAATTCTTCCTCTCCCGGTTTGGCGGTGCTGGCACTGACGCCCGACACCTGCTTTACTGGAAGATCCTGTTCAGCCAATACGCTCGGCTGACTTGTTACGGATGCCAGTTCTCCATCTCGCATTACTACTGAACCCGTGCATTCTGGACAGTTGTATACCCGATGGGTTTGTCCGTAGGAGGCTTCTACTTCGTCAACCAGTTCGGGATTTCCTAGGTAGAAGACAATTGCCCTTTCTGCAATTGATGACATCGGTTCAGTTTCGACTGCGGCTCGGATTTTGAGCTGGCGATGCAGTTCTGGTGGAAGATACAATGTAACTTTTTGCTTTTCTTGCATATGACAGTGAATTGACTTACCCGGGTATGTATATCAGATTAGCCGCTGAATTCTTTGCTGTCAAGCCTCTATGCTGCTTTAGCGTCATCTTGTAATATTTCGTTACATTTGAGGTGACTCTGGGGCAGTCAACAACGAAAAAGTTAGGGGTGTAACTGATGAGTCCGAGGTGCAGCAGCAGGTATGGGTAGCGTCAATCGATTTTAGATTTTAGATTTTAGATTTTAGAGGCGACCCCAGGGATAAATGCGGGGGCTTGAGGATTTTTGATGTTCGATTTTGGATTGATTCCACGGATAAATCACGTGGCGGGTACCACCTTTGAAATTCCTGGTCAAGGACGATCGACCAACTATAAATATGAATAATAGATATATAGGAGTGGGGCCAACAAATTCTTTGAGTCGCCATCTGGGGTAAGGTGCGCCATCAGCACCCAGCCCGCTCATGAGTGCGCCGTAAGCGCCGGGGGACTCAGTACACAACGAAGTTACTAACTTTGGGCGTTTTGATTTTGAAACCAAACTCCCCCAAGCAGTTTTTATTGCTTTAAGTTTGAAAAATCAGAACGTGAAATAGCAGTTTTCGGCTTTTTATCGGGCTCAGATTTAACACACCTTGACAGCGCTAGCGCTCAGCACTCTATGGTTAGACTTTTTGGATGACATTGTGTAAGGTGTTACGCACTTAATTTTTTTGCCCCAATGCTCGCTACAGGGACTCTAGGCTGCCAAATCTTAAATTTAGAGGGGTGTCAGCTTATCTTTAATAGGGCAGTGCTGGGTAATATATACTTGGATGCGGACCTGCTAACCTGAAATTTTTAATTTTAGATATCAAAGAACTGACTGATGGATTTAGACCAACAGATTCAAGCATTGATCGAAAAAGCTCCGCCCGACGGTTCGACGCCACAAATCTTAAAGGCGATCGCCCCGGCACTGGTGTTAATTGCCCAACAGCTACAGCACCTCGAATACTCGATCCTGCAAGCGGTAGACCAAAGTTGGGCGATCGTAGTTTTGAGCAATCTCAAGCAACCGGGACGGGAGAAGAGGGTGATTTATGCTTGGACAAGTATTAAAGATGCGTCGCAGGCTGCGGCTGCTGGGGGCGATCGCCTCAGACCGGTGCTTTTGCCTGTCACTCACATTTTATTTCAGATGATAGCTCTGGAAGGTCTTGACAGCATTGTTTTTTTTGAAAGTCCCGGAAATCAGGAAGTCGGGACGGAAATCCCTCGCGAGCAAGTACAGAGTTTAATTAACGTTTACTTGCAACAGTATCGATCGGCTCCACCGCCAGATATTGCCTAAACCACTCAATTTTCTATTAATTGGTAATAGGGCATTAGGCATTGGGAATGCCCCATTACCAATTCCCCATTACCAATAAAGTGTAACTTTTTAACCTCTAATAAAGCCTACTCAAAACGTATTCAGCCAAATCAATCAAAGCTTGACGGGACTCTGAATGGGGCAGCGCAGCTAAGTATTCGACGGCTTTCTGTGCGTGGTTTGTGGCTAGTTCTCGCGATCGCTCTATGCCTCTAGAATCTTCTACCAGTGCCAGGGCCTGCTCTATATCTCCTTCTTGGGCAAATTCGCGTTCTATGAGAACTTCCAAGTAAGGTTTTTCTTCTAAGGCAAATAGTGCGGGTGCTGTCAGATTACCGCTTCTGAGATCCGAGCCTGCAGGTTTCCCCAAAGTTTCCGTTGAAGCGGTGAAATCTAATATATCATCTACTATTTGGAATGCCAAACCAATGTTTCGCCCGTAGTTGTACAAATCGTCTGCTATTTCCGCTGAAACCTCGCTCAAACAGCCCGCTGCTTTGGAACTGTTGGCAATTAAAGACGCTGTTTTGTAATAACTTTTTTCGAGGTACGCTTCGATCGACAAGCTGGTGTCAAATCCATTTAGTCCCTGTTGAATTTCCCCCTCAGCTAAATCCATAATCACTTCTGAAAGCAGTTTTACTACTGGCAGGTTATCAAGATTTGCCAAATGCCAGGAAGATTGAGCAAACAGGAAGTCTCCCGCCAATACTGCCACTCGGTTGTTAAACCGACTGTGAACCGTAGGCACTCCCCGCCGCAGATCCGACTCGTCCACCACGTCATCGTGCACGAGACTAGCTGTGTGGATCATTTCCGTGATTTCAGCGAGGCGGCGGTGTTTTTCCGTGATTTCCCGATCGGGCATAGTCGCCTTGGCCATCAACAGAACGATTGCGGGTCTCACTCGTTTTCCCTTTGTGCCGAATAAGTATTCTGCAGCCGCGTACAAGATGGGATGACGGGCACCCACTAACTGTTTTAAGTTTTCTGTCAACAGTCGCAGGTCTTCTTCAACCGAGGAAAATAGGAGAGTGCTAGAGATCATGGATACGCCGACTCAAGCCGTAAAGTAACAAAATTTTACATATCATATCTTTATTTTAAGGTAATTCTCTGCAATAGAAAAGAAAAATCTAGGCGATCGGCAGTTATTTGTCATCTACCACCCGATGGGAGTCACCCGTCTGCCAGAGGCGAGTAGCCGGCTGCCAGAGGGGTTGCCCCTATTGTATCGAATTGTTAAGGACATTGCCAAAAAATCTCTAAATCCCAGAAACCCTGTGTTATTATGGGTATTAAGGATTTAAACAATTCTATACATTAAGTACAGCCAGACGGGCAGGTAGCTATTAGGTGCCTGTAAAAGTTTCGTAGAGCCAGCCTTGTTAGTCGATCGCAGCCAAAATTTCTGGGACAGATTTTTAGTTCCTCGCAGCTAAAAGTTTTCAGAAGTTAAGAGTAGCGCATCTTATGTGCACGGTAGCTCAAAGCAGCTAAAGTGGATGGTTTTAGGCTGTTTAAGCATCTGTAAAGCAGTAAATCATTATTGATGACCGGGAACGCCTAAATGTTCCCGCAGGCTTGATATGGAAAAACAGCCTTCAGAACCAAGGCATGGTCTTGCGTGCTGACTTAATGTAGTAGGTCTTGAACTTGTCCTGCTCCTCCTCGTCCTTGACTTTTGGTTCTAATTATGATTTATCGCGATATTCCTCTAATTATTCCCATTCTGGCCGCCGGTTATGTAATGACTATTTATGTAGTGCTGATGTTGGCCGAACGCAGCGCTAAAATCACTCGATTGGGCGAGTAGTGCACTGCTGGGCAGCCGAAGTCGGCAGCAGCGCCCTCGCTTCACTCTGGAGAATTTGGAATACTCAATAATAACCCTGCCTTGAATGCTTGCGCGCAAAGGCAGGGTTATTATTTACAATTGCGGGCACCCTGATTTTCTGGGCTGCTAGTTACTGCAACACATAGCTACAGTTATCGATGTTCAATGCCAACAGCCTCTGAGGCAGGATATTATATTTAGTAGCAGCTTGTATCGCTCACAGCAAGTTTCATCTAAGGGAAAGTCGCGCAATGTTCCGAGAAAGTTATTAAATTATTCTCAAAAATGCTGAATTTGAAGTTGTCGGTTATTGTGCCAAAACTCGCAATATTCCTATTTCTTATGGCAATAAATTACAGAAATAAAATGCGAAATTTCTGAAGCGAGCATCCTGCTTGCTCAACATAAGGAATCCATAAACTTGCACTGCAATCACATATTTCATCAAAGGGTGCTTAAAGGGTTGATTCAGGCAGATAGTCTCTGTCATTTATCACGGATTCTCAAGAATAGAATTTGCTAGAGAGAGCCACAAAAGTAATTTTTAATTTAAAAAATATTTTCGAGATAACTGTATGGTAGAAAAGTAATTGCCACTATTAATGACCCCTTAAAACTAGATTAACTTTTGATTTAAAAACTACAAAACCGAGTATAAATTGTCAGAGAATCTCAAGCTACACTGCCTCAATTGTTGTGTAATCCAGACGAACTCAAACAAGCTTCCCTAAATATGATGCACAATGGTTTACAAGCGATAGAGAATTGCGGAGTTTTAAAAGTAGAGGTCTGAGCAGAAAATCAGAGCCTACTCGTCACTGGCAACTGAATTACCCGGTAATTTTGCCACAAATATGTGATCCGTTCTTTACCACAAAACTCGCCGACGAAGGCAGCGGCGGGGGACGGGAGATTGTTAAAAAAAGTGTGGAAAAATATTCGGGTAAAATAGAAGTAACATCAGTTATCGGTCAAAGGACGTGGTGTTAATTCCGATCGCGCTCAAGGGCGATCGCACTAAAAATCATACCAATGCGCCACTAAAATGCAACTTTAGACCGATGTCAATTCTCGATTGCGGTGAGCGTACCGCGACGGTAAAATCTGAAATCTAAAATGGTATTAAGTGGCGGTTCCGCCTGCATATATCCCCCTTGATTTGCCCATGTCAACAACAGTTTCTGATACCCAAAGCTTGCTAGAACAGGCGATCGACCCCAAACCGCCGGTGCTGCCTCCAGACACACCCTTGAAAGTCGCAATTGCTGCCATGACTGAGGCGAGTGCCAGTTGTATTTTAATCGCGTTTGAGCAGCAATTGCTCGGAATTTTTACAGAACGCGATGTTGTGAAAATAACTGCTAGCGAAATACCGCTAGAAGGGGTGGCAATTTCTGAGGTAATGACTGAAAACCCGATCGCTATTTCCATCGATCAAGGGGGAAATATCTTCAAAGTATTGAGCATATTGCGATCGAAAAGAATCCGTCATTTACCCGTCCTAGATGAAGGTGGCAAGTTGCTAGGCGCTATCACCTGCGAAAGCATCCGTCAAATCCTCAAACCGGCAGACTTACTGAAAATGTGGCGTGCCGAAGAAATTATGACCAGACAAGTAATATTTACCTCAAGCAGCGCGTCAGTTTTAGAAGTCGCAAAACAGATGAGAAACCAGCGGAAAAGCTGCATAGTCATTTGCACCGACAGCGACAAAAAAAATCAGAAACCTGTGGGCATAATTACAGAACGCGACATTGTTAAATTCCAAGCTTCGGGACTAGATTTCGCACGTACTCCCGTCACCGCCGCGATGAGTTTTCCGCTGATACCGTTGCAGGTAAAAGCCACCTTGTGGCAGGCTCATCAGTTAATGCAGCAGCACGGCATCCGGCGCTTGGTGGTGGTGGACGAGGAAGGATATTTAGCCGGAATTGTGACTGAAATTAGCCTGCTGCAGGCCTTAGATCCGGTAGAAATGCACGCAAATGTCGAGCTTTTGCAGGAAACAGTCGCCGACAAAATTCAGGAGTTGAACAAAATGAACGAAGAATTGCAAAAAGAAGCGTTGCGGAGAACTGAAGTCGAGGAAAAATTGCGACTCTTAAATGATAATTTGGAAGAACAAATCAAACAGCGAACTTTAGAATTAATTAATGCCAACAGTCAGTTAAAAAAGGAAATACAAGACCGCACCACCGCTGAATCTGAAGTTCGCCGCCTCAACACCGAACTCGAACAGCGAGTTTTAGACCGCACGGTTCAACTAGCAGCCAGTAACGAAGAATTGCAGCAACAAATTAGCGGTAGAAAATTGCTCGAAGAAAAATTGCACTTTTCTGAAAGGAAAGTCCGCGCCGTTTTTGAAGCGATGACCGACATCGTTCTCGTGCTAGACAGTCAGCGGAACATAGAAGTTTTGCCAACGAATGTGGCAGCAGCTTCTGAGCCTGATTGCGATATCGTCAGCTTGACCATAGAACATTTTTTTGACGACGACAACCCGGATGATTGGTGGGTGTTAGTTCAGCAAGTGTTAGAAACACAACAAACTATCAATTTTGACTACAGCTTAACAGTTTCTGGTCGCGAAATTTGGTTTTCTGCCTGCATTTCTCTGTTCTCAAAAGATGCAGTTATTTGGGTTGCCCGCAACATCAACGCCCGCAAAATAGCCGAGTCAGCGCTGTGCCAAAAAAATGCAGAATTATCTCATACCTTAGAAGAACTGAAGCGGACTCAAAAAGAACTTATTCAATCAGAAAAAATGGCAGCCCTCGGACAGTTAATTGCCGGAGTTGCTCATGAAATCAATTCTCCTTTAGGGGCGATTCGCTCTTCTGTGCAGAACATCGCCGACTTCTGGACGGAACAGTTGCAGCAGTTGCCGATATTTTTTCAACAACTATCCCCGGAAAGGCGGCACGATTTCTTTGCTTTGCTACATAAGTCCAGCCAAGAAACAGATACATTATCTAGTAAAGAAAAACGTCAGTTAAAAAAAGTTTTGCAGGGGCAATTAGAATCAGAAAAGATTGACGCCGCCGCCAGTCTTGCCTGTACTTTATTAGATATCGGCATCGGCAATAATGTAGAACCTTTTTTACCTTTATTGAAAGACAGCCAAAGTCGAAGTATTGTACAAACCGCCTACCAATTTGCTACGGTACAAAAAAGCACTAAAAATATTGCTACTGCTACAGATAGGGCAGCCAAAATCGTTTTTGCTTTGAAAAGCTACTCTCGTTACGACCAGTCGGGTTCCAAAGTAATCGCTAATATTACCGACGGTATTGATACTGTTTTAACGCTTTACCACTACCAAATCAAACACGGTGTGGAAGTAGTCAGAAACTATGGTACTAATTTGCCCTCTGTGCTATGCTATCCTGATGAACTCAATCAAGTTTGGACAAATTTAGTTCACAATGCTTTACAAGCGATGGGCAACAAAGGCGTGTTAAAAATTGATGTCAAACACCAAGCGAACGCAATATCAGTCAGTATTACCGACAGTGGTCCCGGCATTCCTCCAGAGATTATGCCGAGAATTTTTGAGCCGTTTTTCACAACTAAACCTCCAGGGGAAGGCAGCGGTTTGGGATTAGATATAGTTCAAAAAATTCTGGAAAAACACCAAGGTGAACTGCAAGTAGAAAGCGTGCCTGGTCAAACAAAATTTACTATATCCTTGCCCGTCGAAATCCCTTAATAGGAATAAAAAAAAGAGGGAAATGCCCCAATTTTTAAAATTTAATAGAAGTAAAGTTTTATGTCTAAACCAGTAATTTTGTGCGTTGACGATGAAGTTGTGGTCTTAAATAGTTTAAAAATTCAACTTAAAAAAGAATTTGGGGATGCTTACCTCTATGAAGTAGCCGAAAATGCAGATGAAGCTCTGGAAATTATGGAGGAAATTCAAAAAGAAGATGAAAGTGATATTTTGGTCATAGTATCTGACTGGTTAATGCCAGGGATTAAAGGAGATGATTTTTTGATTAGGGTTCATCAAAAATATCCTAAAATTGTGAAAGTCCTGCTGACCGGGCAAGCCGACGAAGTAGCAATAGCACGGGTGAAAGAGCAAGCAAACTTGCACCGTTGTCTGTACAAGCCGTGGGAGCGCAAAGAATTAGTAGAAACTATAAAATCTGGTTTGACAAAAATATGAACAATAAACCTGTGATTATTTGTGTGGATGACGAACCGATAATTCTTGAAAGTTTGAAAATAGAGTTAAAAAAAACCTTGGGGGAAGAACACTTATTAGAAACCGCTGAAGGTGGCGAAGATGCTTTAGAGTTAATTGAGGAATTACTGGCGGATGGCTGCGAAATCGTAGCAGTGATTTCCGACTATCTGATGCCGAATATCAAAGGGGACGAATTGCTGAAGCAGATTCACAGAATTTCGCCAAAAACTATCAAAATCATGCTGACGGGGCAAGCAGACCTAGAAGCAGTGGCGAATACTATTAAATATGCTAAATTGTACCGATACATATCGAAACCTTGGCAGTCAGAAGATTTGAAGTTGACGGTAAAAGAAGCGATTAATAGCTATTTTAGGGAGAAGCAATTAGCGGAACAAAATGCTCAACTCCAAAAGCTAAATCAAGAATTGGAAACTTTAGTCGAGGAGCGGACTGCACAACTGCGCTTGTCTGAGGAAAAGTTTGCTAAAGCTTTTCGTTCTTCTCCCAACCCGATTACTATTACCCGACTTAATGACGGTCGTTATTTAGAAATTAATGAGGCTTTTTGCCAGACAATCGGTTATCCGGCATCAGAAATTCTCGATCGCACGGCGCTTGATTTGAATCTTTGGCAAAATATACAAGCCCGCGCTGAATTGTTTAAAATGTTAGACGAAAAAAAAATTGTTCTCAACTACGAATTTGATTTTCGCACTAAAACAGGGGGAGTCAGAACCGGGCTGCTGTCAGCAGAAATCATTGACATTCATGGCGAAACCTGCGTGATTTCTGTGATTCAAGATATTAGCGATCGCAAATTAGCCGAAGAAAAACTCCGAGCTGTAGCAGCTTCTTTAGCAGCAGCGCAAAGAATCGCCCGTGTGGGTAATTGGGAATGCGATTTATCGGCCAACACAACTACTTGGTCGGAAGAGTTATCTCGGATTTTTGGGCTCGATCCAACCCAGCCTGCGCCAACACTAACTGAGTTTTCGCAATACGTGCATCCCGACGATCGACAAAAGTGGCAAACAACGATCGACACTGCTATTGCTAGCGGGCAATCTTACAGTTTGGAATATCGAATTCTGCGACCGGAACCCCAAATTGCTGCGGATAATTCCCCGTCACAAATAAGTGAAGCCGGCTTCATCCGCTACATCGAAGCCAGAGGAGAAGTAGTTGTCAACCAACAAGGGCAAGTGACAAAACTCTTCACAACTTTGATGGACATTACCCCACGCAAGCTAGCAGAAATAGCCCTAGCAGAGAGCGAAGAAAAATACCGTCATTTAGTTGAAACTTCCCAAGATATTATCTGGTCTTGCAATGCTCAAGGGCACATTACTTTTGTGAACCAAGCAGTTAAACAAATCTACGGTTACGAGCCTGAAGAAATGCTCGGCTGTTCTTTTAGCGATTTTTTAGCTCCAGGAGAAATAGACTGGAAATGGGAACTTCAGCAGCGCTTGCTAACGGGAAAAAATGTGTTTCAGTACGAAAATATAGTATTAGGAAAAGACGGCCGAAAGATTGATGTAAATACCAAGGCGATCGCGCGCATGGACGCTGAAGGCAACATCATCGGCACAACAGGCACTGCTAGCGATATTACCGAACGCAAACAAGCTGAAATAGTCCTGCAAAAAGCCAAAGAAGAAGCCGACAGAGCGAACAGGGCAAAAAGCGAATTTCTCTCGAATATGAGCCACGAATTGCGAACTCCCCTCAACGCAATTCTCGGTTTCAGTCAACTGCTAGCCCGCGACCCAGACCTCAATGCCGACCAACAGCAATACTTAGGAATTATTACCCAGAGCGGGGAACATTTGCTTGTTCTGATTAACAATATTCTGCAAATGTCAAAAATTGAAGTCGGGCTGGTGACACTTAATAACAGTACGTTTGACTTGCATAAAATGCTAAAAAATACTGAAAATATGCTGAAGCTGCAAGCCGATAAAAAAGGGTTGCAGTTAATTTTTGATTGCCCACCAGACCTACCTCAATACATAGAAACTGACGAAAGCAAGTTGCGACAAGTATTGATCAATGTCGTCGGAAATGCTATTAAATTTACTGCGGAAGGGGGTGTTAATTTGAGACTCAAACATGAGTTGCTAAAAATTCAAAATTTTCCAGAAATTTCGCCAAGTGAGAATTGTTCTTTGCTATTTGAAGTGGAAGACACTGGTTCAGGAATTTCTGCGGAAGAAATGGACAATTTGTTTAAACCTTTCGCGCAAACAGAAAGCGGTAAAAAAGCTCAAGAAGGAACCGGTTTGGGCTTGCCAATCAGCCAGCAGTTCGTTAAGTTAATGGGAGGGAAGATGACGGTAACAAGCACCCTCGGTCGCGGCAGCATTTTTAGATTTGATGTTAAAGTTTCGCTCCCTAATGCAGTGGAAATTCAGGTGGCTCAAACAGCTCGCCGAGTGGTGGGTCTGGAACCCGGACAGCCAGAATACCGGATTTTAGCTGTTGACGATCGCCTGGAAAGCCGCTTGCTGTTGGTCAGAATGCTGACATCCCTTGGGTTTGCGGTGCAGGAAGCTGAAAATGGCGTTCAAGCTGTGGAAATGTGGTCGAGTTGGGAACCTCATTTGATTTGGATGGATATGCGGATGCCGGTGATGGATGGTTACGAAGCTACTAAACAGATTAAAGCGCATTTGAAAGGTCAAGCAACTGTGATCATTGCTCTGACTGCAAGTGCTTTTGATGAGGAGCGATCGCTAATTTTGTCTGCTGGTTGCGATGATTTTGTAGCGAAGCCTTTTCGGGAGCAAGTGATTCTGGAAAAGATGGCTAAGTATCTGGGAGTCCGCTATGTTTATGATCGAGAAGCTTCGCTAAGTTCTGATGCTGCGGTGTCCGCCGAGGTTTCCACGGCAACTGAAACGGCTGATTTGGCTTTTACGCTGAATACTTCATTTTTGGAAGCTATGCCTACTGAATGGGTTGATGAATTGTATTCTGCGGCGGATGCGGTTGATAACGAGGAGATTTTTCGGCTGTTGTTGTCGATTCCTCCTATTAATGCTAGTTTCCGCAGCGCGATCGCCGATTTGGCGAATAACTTCCGGTGCGATCGGATTCTCGATTTGATTGACGAGTTTAGAAATTGTTGAAGGATGAAAAAAGAAGAGATAATAGGGGCAGGTTCAGGATTATTGATGATGTAGGTCGATCGCCTATTTGTAAACTCGCCTGGGGGCGACAGACTAATTTACTTGTAGCCAAGCTTCACACCCTGCTAATCATCAGTCATTCCCTATTGTTTAATCTCAAATCTTAACTAGGATAAGTTCTGTAAATATAAAAGGAGTTGATTGAGGAGGGAGTGCTATAATGAGTATTTAACCAGTTTTCATAATTTCAACAATTCTTAAATTAACAAAAAATAGCGATCGATGACCAACAATCAAATAGAAGAAAATAAAGGCAACATATTAATTGTTGACGATACTCCAGAAAATTTGCAAGTTTTATCAGCAACGCTGTCCGATCGGGGCTACAAAGTCCGCGGCGTAATTAACGGCAAAATGGCAATCAGGGCCGCGCGCTCTGGTTGTCCCGATTTGATTTTGCTCGACATCAAAATGCCGGAAATGGACGGCTACGAAGTCTGCACACAGCTCAAGGAAGATCCGAAGACATCCGAAATTCCCGTTATTTTTATCAGCGCTTTAGATGAAGTATTGGACAAACTAACCGCTTTTCAAGTGGGAGGGGTAGATTATGTCACAAAACCGTTTCATGTAGCAGAAGTTTTAGCGCGAATCGAACACCAACTGACTATCCAGAGACTGAAAAAACAATTGCTAGATCGCAATAAAGAACTGCAAGAAGAAATAATAGAACGGAAAAAAGCCGAAGAAGCAGCGGCCGCTGCCTCCCTAGCAAAAAGTCAATTTGTTGCCAACATGAGCCACGAATTGCGGACTCCCCTGAACGCCATCCTTGGTTTTACCCAAGTCATGAGTCGCGACTCTTTGCTCAGCCACGAAAATCTCGAAAATCTCCGAATTATTAACCGCAGCGGTCAACATTTGCTGGAACTAATTAACGATGTTTTAGACTTGTCGAAAATAGAAGCAGGGATAATTGGCTTAGATCAACGCAGCTTTGACCTCTATCAACTCCTCGACACTCTCGAAGAAATGTTTCAAATCAAAGCTGAAACAAAAAAAATGCAACTGAGATTTTCCGTCCAGGCAAATGTTCCCCAATATATAAAAACTGACGAAAAAAAGCTGCGCGTTTGCTTAATTAACCTGCTGGCAAATGCCATGAAATTTACTCACGACGGGGGCCGTATTTGGCTGCGGGTGAGCGTGGAAAGCAACCAGCCACAGCCGCCAGAATCAGAAATTCATCCTAACTATACCTCAGTCGAGCCATTATTAATTTTGTTTGAAGTTGAAGATACGGGAGTTGGCATAGCAGCAGCAGAAATTGATACTTTATTTGATGCTTTCGTGCAAACACAAGCGGGGAGAAAAGCGGCTGATGGTACGGGATTGGGTTTAACAATTACTAAAAAATACGTGCAGATAATGGGTGGGGATATTTGGGTAAAAAGTGTTTTAGGTGAGGGAAGCAGTTTTAAATTTAATATCCGAGTATTTGCCGCTATTTCGTCTGAAATAACAATGGCGACATTGCAGCGGGTGATCGGACTAGAAGCAGATCAACCGGTTTATCGGATTTTAGCAGTTGACGACAATCAAGAAAATCGGCTGCTGCTGGTTAAAATGTTGCAACCAATTGGTTTTGAAGTCCGAGAAGCGGAAAATGGCTACCAAGCGGTTGAACTTTGGGAAAGTTGGCAGCCTCATTTAATTTGGCTGGATACGCGAATGCCAGTAATGGACGGTTTTGAAGCTGTCCGACAAATTAGAGCGAAAGAGAAACAAACTCAGTGGCAAACTGTAATTATTGCTCTGACTGCTAGCACTTTTGAGGAAAAAAAAGGCGAAATTATCGCCGCAGGTTGCGACGATTTTGTGCGGAAACCTTTTCAAGAACAAATCCTTTTTGATAAGATGGCTTGCTACTTGGGAGTGCGCTATCTTTATCAAGAGTTGCCCCGGCTCCCAGGCGGGGCTTTACGGCGTTATTGTGTGAACGAAAAACCCGATTCATTTTTCGGAGGGCTGCTGGCTCAAATGCCTCAAAGCTGGGTGAAGGAACTCCATGACGCAGCTAATGATGTTAATGAAGAGCTGGCGATTCAACTTGTCGATCGCATCTGGGAAAGTCATCCAACTTTAGCTGAGGCTTTAAAAGATTTGCTTGCCGATTATCGACTCGACAAGATAATGGATTTAACTCAATCGAGTTTAAAATAAATGGATAATAGCGAAATTAAAGTATTGGTGGTTGATGACCAACCAAGCAATCTGCGGTTCTTATCCAAACTGCTAACATCCCAGGGGTATCAAGTTTACCGAGCTATTTCCGGTCAACTGGCGTTGAA
Source organism: Microcoleus sp. K1-B1 (assembly GCF_036704705.1). Lineage (NCBI taxonomy): Bacteria > Bacillati > Cyanobacteriota > Cyanophyceae > Oscillatoriales > Microcoleaceae > Microcoleus > Microcoleus sp. K1-B1. The sequence continues at coordinate 22,648 of NZ_JAUBSH010000045.1, forward strand.
TGTTGCGATCGCCCATTGCCCGGATTTAATTTTGCTCGACATTAGAATGCCGGAAATGAACGGTTATGAAGTTTGTCGGAGACTGAAAGCGACACCGGAAACCGAACAAATCCCGGTGATATTTTTAAGTGTATTAGATGAAATGAACGATAAATTACAAGCTTTTCGAGTAGGAGGCGCCGACTATATTACTAAACCATTTCAAGTAGAAGAAGTTTTAGCGCGCATCGATAAGCAAGTCCGCTTGCAAAAACTGCAACAGCAATTAAAAGAACAAAATTATCAACTGCAACAGTCACAGTCGCTGCTTGCTAGCATATTAAATAGTTCCTTAGACTGTGTGGTTGCTTATTCTGCGATCCGCAACAATGAGGGAAATATTGTAGATTTCCAGTGGCTCTTGATCAACCCGGCTGCTGAAAAATTTTATGGTGTGCTATTACATGAGATTGTTGGCAAGAATTTGTTAGCCAAAGTTTCCCAGGTTAGCAATAAAAGGTTATTTGATTTGTATGTTTCTGTAGTAGAAACAGGAGAAACTGTAGACCAGGAATTTTATTATGAACAGGAGGGAGATACAATTGTTTGGCTGCACATTGTGGCGGTCAAATTAAACGATGGTCTGGCAGTAACATTTCGTAATATTACCGAGCGCAAACGAGCAGAAATTGCCCTACGAGACAGCGAAGAACGCTTCCGCGCGATATTCGAGCAAGCTGCGGTCGGCATAGCTAAAACCGCGCTTTGTGGTAAATTTATGGGGGTCAATCCCGGCTTTTGTCAAATTGTCCGCTATGCACAATCTGAATTGTTACAGCAAAATTGGGAGGCAATTACTCACCCAGATGATAGAGAAGCGGACAGAGAATACCTGCGCTCGCTGTTATCTGGGAAGATTCAAACTTTTTCTGTGGAAAAGCGTTTGCTATGCAAAGATGAGGCAGTGCGCTGGGCAAATGTTACTGTTTCGGCAATGCGCGATGTCAAGGGGACGCTACAGTATTTGATTTGTGCGATCGAGGATATTTCCGAACGCAAGCTGGTACAAGAATTGCTGCAAGAGAGTTTAGACACTCAAACCCGCTACGCTCAAGAATTAACTCGTTCTAATGCCGAACTAGAACAGTTTGCTTACGTGGCTTCTCACGATTTGCAAGCGCCTTTGAGCACGATTGTCGGCTACGCTCAACTATTAGAAAAACGCTTTCCCAACCAACTTGATGCCCAAGGAAATAAATTTATCCGCAATATTGTTAATTCTTGTGAGCGGATGCAGGCGCTGATTGATGACTTGCTGGAGTATTCGCGGGTAGGTCGAAGTCAGAAACCTTTTGAGATGATAGATTGCAATCGGGTTTTTGAGGATGCTTGTGCTAATTTGCATTTGGCCATCCGCGAGAATCAAGCTTCAGTTACTAGGGGGAATTTGCCAAGGGTAAAAGGTGACTGTTTTCAACTGCTGCAACTGTTTCAAAATTTAATTGGTAACGCTATTAAGTACCGCAGCAGTGCGGCGCCCGTGGTGCAGGTGGACGCTTCGCGTCAGGGGGATAGCTGGGTGTTTTCAGTGCAGGATAATGGTATTGGGATTGCCTCACAGTACCATCCGCGAATTTTTCAGATTTTTCAGCGCTTGCACACCCAAAAACAGTATTCGGGAACTGGTATCGGTTTAGCGATTTGTCAAAGAATTGTCGATCGGCATGGTGGCAGCCTGTGGGTAGAATCAGAACCCAATCGAGGCTCGACTTTTTATTTTTCTATTCCTATACCAAAGTGAAGTCAGCAGTTCGCCTCAAGCAGTCAATCTATTTTAGATTTTAGATTTTAGATTTTAGATTTTAGATTTTAGATTTTAGATTTGAAGAAAGCGACCTCACTGATAAATCCGGGGGCTTGTGATGAGGATTCGGAACTTTTTTCTCGATCCACGGATGAATCCGGGGGCTTGTCACCCAATTACTTGATTGTCACCCGTCCTTTACTTAAGCTTTAAATATCTTTATCTTTTCTTTACAAAAAGGCTTATAAAGTGTAGCATATTCACTGATGACATCGAGCTAAAAATCTATCAATATAAATCTATTAGCTCTATTCTTATACAACTTATAAATCAGCGGTGCGCGCAAGACTTGTTAATTTTTTTCAACTGTATCCAGAGCATCTTGCTTTGGGATGCAATAGTTTCCCTAGTAGTTCGCAGAGAAGGATTTGTGATGTGTTTGCAGTTTGCAGGTTCTCGGACAGACTGCCAAGTGAAACAAGCATGATTCGCAAACCTTTGCAAATGGAGAAAAACGGTAAATTACGGCAACACAATTTCAGTGTTCTCAGCCATATTTACCGAATGATGGCAAGAGATACTTTGCAGGTACTCAGACACGGCTCAAAGTCCCGCAACCTCACAAAAGACTTTGGTAGTGAGGCAAAGCCGTGAATTATCAAAAGAAAAAATTTACTCTTTTAATAGCAAACGATGACGAGGACACGCGCTTTTTGGTTAAGGAAGCACTGAAAGAAGTTCGATTAGCAATTACGAGCGAATTTGTGGAAAATGGAGAACAAGTGCTAGACTACTTGTACCGTCGCGGTCAATATCTTGGTAGCAGCAATTGGCATCAGCCCGACTTGATACTTTTGGATCTGAATATGCCGAGGCTGGACGGACGAGAAACACTAACTTCGATCAGAGCTGACCCCCATTTGCAACAAATTCCAGTTGTAATGCTCACAACTTCCCACCGCAGAGGAGATATCTTGCTTTGCTACCGCTTGGGAGCCAATTCTTTCATATCCAAACCAGTCACTTTTGAAGGCTTGCTTGAAGTAATGAAGACTTTATGTGAGTATTGGTTTGAAATCGTTTCACTCCCGCCGGATATGTAAGCATTAAGGGGGCGCTAAATGCCTAGTTTGAGTGTATAGTGAATTTGATAAGCAGAAATATTTGCCGATCGCAAGTATCGCTCTCAAAAGAAAAAAGTTGCCTTCGACCCGCTCCGAACGCTATAGTTGTGTTAACACGTCACCAATGTCTGAAAATTTTGTTGGTTGAGGATGACCTCGGAGCTCCGACAATGATCGAAGACCTTCTAGGGTCATTCAGCGAGTCTCTATTTCTCCTCCAAACTGTTACGTCTCTGGAGAGAGGAGTCGGGTGTCTGGAAGTAGAAAAGTTTGACGCCGTACTATTAGATTTGTCAGTGTCAGACAGCTTGAGGGGAAGCGAGGCGATCGCAGTTTTGAAAGGGCGATGGCCCACATTGCCAATTGTGGTGCTGACAGATATCAACGATGAAAATATTGCCCGGTTGGTATTGCGCTGGGGCGCTCAAGATTGTTTGGTAAAGGGAAGATTTCACCGAACTCTGCTGGTGCGGGCAATCCATTACGCGATCGAACGCCAGCAAATCGAAGAACAATTGCGGCAGCAGGCTCTGCGACAGCGGCTGTTGGGCAAAATGATCGAACATATTCGATCGTCAATAGATCCGGCAAGCATTCTCCAAAGTACCGTTGCAGAAGTGCGCCAATTTCTCCAAACAGACCGCGTTTTAATTTATCGCTGTCAGGATTGGGTGTCTCAATTGGACGGGGAAGAGCAAAAAGGTGCGATCGTCGCCGGTGACGGTTTGCCAGAAGGTTATATTGAAAACCAAAATATTAATGCTGCTTTGGCGGTGTCATGCTTTGTTTTAGTCGAATCCCAGTCGGTACAAGCAATAGCAGATGTCAACACTGCCCCCTTGGCTGGCAGTTGCAAAGAATTGTTGACAGATTGTGAAATTGCAGCAGTTATCAGCGTACCAATTTGGCAATCAGGCGATTGGGAAACGGCAAAAGAAACACAAGAAGCCACTGTTTGGGAAGTGGAGAACAATCAAGATGCAGCGGAAAATTATATCTGGCACCACGCGAGTGGCAAACCGCAGGCGCACAGTAAAAATTTGTCGGATTCGATCGCAGAAAATGGCAATAGTTTGTGGGGAATGCTGACAGCATACAATTGCAGCGGTGTCCGGGAATGGCAGCAGTGGGAAATAGATTTTTTACAGCACTTGGCAAATCAAGTGGCGATCGCGATCGAACAATCTCAACTTTACCGCAAGCTAGCAATAGCCAATCAAAAATTGCAGCAACTGGCAACTACTGACGGACTGACTGGCATTGCCAATCGTCGCCAGTTCGATCGCGTTTTGAGCTTAGAGTGGCGCAGATTGGCAAGAGAGAAACTTTCGCTGTCTTTAATTATGTTGGACATCGACTTTTTTAAACTTTACAACGAGTTTTATGGGCACCTGGGCGGGGACGATTGTTTGCGCCAAGTTGCCGGGGCGATTGCCAGCGCCACCAACCGGGCTGGGGATTTGACTGCCCGCTACGGTGGCGAAGAATTTGCCCTAGTTCTGCCCAACACTAGCGCCGAAGGGGCAAACGCTGTCGCCCAGAAAATTTGCGACGGCATCGCCAGCTTGAAACTGCCCCACGCGCGATCGTCGATCGGCCCCTACGTTACTCTCAGTTGCGGCATTGCGACAGCGATTCCTTCTGCCCAGGAATCTCCCCATGCCCTAATTCGCAGCGCTGACAGCGCCCTTTTTCAAGCCAAAACCGAAGGCAAAAATCGCATTTGTCACGCCAGCAGTAATTCGGAATCTTCCCCAATTTTTATGTAAAAGTTGAAGGTAATATCATTTCCGGTTACACCGGAATGATGTTGACTGTTGACTGTTGACTGTTCACTGTCAACAGTCAACAGTGAACTCGAATTTACTATTCCGATGCTAACGGATTTGATATAATTGGTAATTTGTAATATCGTGTTTGATTTTTAACTCACGCCTCACAACTCATAACTTATATTGTTGACCTTTGCATCAGAATAATAATTTTTTGATATCATGTCCGATCGATTGACCATAATATCCCGGCCGGGCGGGTTTTTGAGATTGTTAATTATTGGCAGATATTGGCAGGTTTACCCGCCCCTACGTGATTTCTGGTAATCTACCGGACATGATATTACTTGTTTAGGAACAGGCTTTTCGGCCTGTTCCTAAACAAGTAAATTTAGTCTTTGTGGAACAGGCCGAAAAGCCTGTTCTTGAGAATGGTGCAAGATGTGAAATATTACCCATTTCCCCTTCCCAATTTCTAATTACCAATTGCTAATTTATTGCCCCAAATTTGAATTGCTACCAGTTAAATTCGGCCGCACTGGAATTTCAATCAAAAACTCCGCTCCCTCACCCGGTGTCGAAATACAGCTCAATCTGCCGCCGTGGCGATCGACGATAATTGAGTGAGAAATCGACAATCCCAAACCCGTACCCTTGCCCACAGGTTTAGTAGTGAAAAACGGGTCAAACAGCCTCGATCGCACTGACTCCGGTATCCCCCGCCCGTTATCCGCAATAGATATCGCTACGAAGTCGGCAGCCGCCTGATAACTGCGAATAGCGATCGTGCTGGGATGTCGATCGCACTCCTCGATCGAACGCAGCTTGTCCCGTTCTTCCAAAGCATCGATCGCATTAATTAAAATATTCATAAATACCTGATTCAACTCGCCAGGAAAACATTCAATTTGTGGCAATAGTTGGTAATCTTTAACTATCTTAATTTCTCCATGACTGCTGTGAGATTTTAACCGATTTTGCAAAATCATCAAAGTGCTATCAATTCCCTCGTGAATGTTAACCGACTTCCCAGCGGACTCGTCCAATCGGGAAAAATTACGCAACGATTTCACAATCTCGACAATTCGCTCGGTTCCTACTTGCATCGAATTAAACAATTTCGGGAAATCCTCAGCAATATAATCCAAGTCTATTTCATCAATTTTCTCCAAGACTTTGGCTGGAGGATTAGGAAAGTAATGCTGGTAAAGTTTAATCAATTCCAGCAAATCTAAAGTGTAATTGCGAGCCGGATTGATATTTCCGTGAATAAAGCTAACAGGGTTATTAATTTCGTGAGCAACACCAGCAACTAACTGACCCAAGCTCACCATTTTTTCATTTTGAACGAGCTGAGCTTGAGTCGTTTGCAGTTTGTTAATAGCGGTTTCTAACTCTAGCGCTTTTGAACGTTCTCGCGCTTCCGATTCCTGCAAAGCTGACTCGGCTTGTTTGCGATCGGCAATTTCACTTTGTGCTTGCTCAAACAGCATTGATTGCTGGATCGCGATCGCTAACTGCACGCTAATTTGTTTGAGACACTCGACCTCAATTTCCAGCCAGTGGCGGGGGCCCGCGCACTCGTGGGCAATCAATAAGCCCCACAACTTCTCACCTTGCAAAACTGGCACTACCAAATTAGCTCGCACCTGAAATTGACTTAATAAATTAATGTAGCACTCGGAAAGATCAGCTTGGTAAATATCATCCACAGCTACAGTACGACCGTGTTCATAAGCAGAAGCATAGCGGTCTTCAAAGCAGGAATCGTCAATAGTTATCCCCTGAATAGCCTGCCAATTTTTGCCCACTGACTCGACATTTACAAAACCGCTCCAATCGGGATTAAACTGATAAATTACTGTCCGATCTGTTTGTAAAAATTGCCGTACTTCAGCAACAGTTTTTGTCAAAATTTCTTCTAAATTGAGAGAAGAGCGAATGCGTTCCAGCATTCCTACCACCAGGCGTTCTCGCTTTAATTGCTGGCGCAAGATAGCCTCGGCAAGTTTGCGAGTGCTAATATCTTCAATCACACCAATTACATAGCTAGGTTGCCCAAACCCATCCCGCACTAAAGATACAGTCATATTAGTCCAAACAAATGAACTGTCTTTGCGAATAAAGCGTTTTTCAAGGGAATAATTAAAAATTTCGCCAGCTAACAGTCTGTCGCGCGACTCGACATCGGCTGCTACATCATCGGGGTGAGAAATATCCCCAACATTTCGTGATTTCAGCTCCAATTCCGAGTAGCCGACAATATTGCAAAACCCTTGATTGGCATTCAAAAATTGACCGTCTGGCCACACTTTAACAATGCCAATTGCCGCTTGTTCAAATACAGCGCGAAATCGCTGTTCGCTTTCTTGTAAAGCAATTTCTGCTTTTTTGCGATGGCTAATGTCCATTGCCGTGCCAAACAGCCGCACCACCTGACCCAACTCATTTTTAACAGATTGTCCTTTAGCGTTAACGTGCCTGATTTCTCCTGATGGAAAATAGATGCGGTGGTCGATATCGTAAGCTGTCCCTTCAGTCACTGCGTTTTGCACAACTTGTGAAAACCTTTCTTTGTCATCGGGATGAATTTGCTCTAAAAGTTCTTCCATTGTCGGTGGCCGATTCACTTCTCGGCCGTAAACTCGAAACAGTTCTTCCGACCAAGTAATAACTCCTGCCTCCCTATCGAATTCCCAATTGCCGATGCGGGCTATTTTTTGCGCTGCTTGCAACTGTTCGGCAAGTTGTTGCAAAGATGCGATTAACTGAGTTTTTTCGGCTTCTGCTGCAACGCGGGCACTAATATCTTTGTGAGTGCCTGTTATCCGCAACGGCGCACCCCATTCGTCGTACTCGACTACCTTGCCCATCGCCAGAATCCACTGCCAATTGCCCGCTTTGTTGAGCATCCGAAATTCAAATTCATAGATATCAGTCTCACCTTCCACATAGGCATTTAAACATTCCATTACCTTCACTCGGTCTTCGGGATGCACCAAACTTTCCCAACCTTTGAGGTTATTTTCAATTTCGGTTTCTGCATAGCCTAGCATTGATTTCCAATAAAAGTCGAAATAAGTTTCGCCAGTAGCTATATTCCAATCCCACAGCCCCAAAGAGCTGCCTGAAACCGCCAACTGCAATCGCTCTTGACTGAGTTTTAATGCCGATTCGGTGCGTTTTATTTCTGTGAGGTCGGCAATGATGGCTATCATTCCTATCGGTTGACTAGCGCTATCTTTAATGCAGTTTGCTCGCAAAAAAGTTTCTATAATATGGCCATTTTTACTCTTTATTTCAATTTCACTTTCCCAGGAAAAACCTTTCCGCAGTACCCTAAATAACTTTCTCAAGTCTTGAGATTTGGGGTACATTACTGCTGGGCCGCCGGCATTATTTAGTTCCTCAACTGTATAGCCGTAGCGCTGAATAAATGCTTGATTGTGATAAACGGAATAACCATCCAAATCTGCGATCGCGATCGCATCACTAGCGCTGTCTACAGCTTGAGTTACCAGGCACAGAGTCAGTTCGGCTTGTTTGCGATCGGTAATGTCAAAAATCGCTCTGTCGAGCCACAAAACTAGCCCTTCTAGATTGTAAGTTGGCCTACCTCTTTCCGACATCCACCGCACCGCCCCATCATCGCGAACAATCCGGTATTCTAGATTGTACGGCTGTTTCGACTCTACTGCTGCGCTGATTTGTCGATCGACCATTTCCTTGTCTGCCTCGTGAACAATGGTCGCAAAACTCAAGCCGTTATTGCGAATAAAATCCCCAGCAGGATACCCACTAATTACCTCAATTTCATCGCTAATAAATACCATCGTCCACTTAGCATCGTACAAGCTGCGGCAGATAGCGCCTGGGATATTCTCAACGAGCGATCGAAATCTGGCTTCGCTCTCCCGCAAAGCTGCTTCGGCCTGTTTTAAATCAGTAATATCCAGCACCATGCCTTCCCAAACTATATCCCCCTCCTGCCCTATTTCAGTCGGACAATCAACTCGTTCCGGTCTCGAAACCCCTTGCATCCACTTAACTTTTCCCGACGGTACAATCGCGCGCCATTCCTGCTGCCAGGGCTGCATATTGGCGGCAGAAACAGCAATAGATTCTTCAAATTTTTGACGGTCGTCGGGATGAATAAAATTAAAAAGTAGTTGAGGATTTTGCTGAATATTTTCTGGTTCCAATTCAAATAAATAGTTGCTGCCAGAAGAAATATAAGGAAAACTTTTTTTGCCGTCGGTTGAGAGACGAAATTGATAAATTATTCCCGGTAAATTGGCAGCAAGTTGCCGAAGTCTAGCTTCGCTTTCTTGCTGCGCTAATTGTTTGCGCCTATCCTCAGTGATATCTCGAATTATCCCCACGAGAATTTTACTGCCGTCGGTATTTTCAAAGACAGTTTTTTTAGTAGACAGAATGTGCTTTGTACCGTTGGCGTCCGTAAATATTTCCTCACTCTCGTTTTCTTTCCCCGTCCTAAAAACTTGTTGGTCAGTATGCCAAAAAATCTCAGCTTCTTGTTTTGGGAAAAAGTCATAATCCGATTTGCCCAGCAGTTCCTCGCGCTGCTTTCCGATCAGCTTGCAAAAAGCATCATTTAACAGTATCCAGCGGTGCTGTTCATCCTTGACAAAAAGTGGGTCTGCAACTGCATCGATTGTATAATTCAAAAACTTTTTACTAGCTTCGAGTTCGGAAAGTGCTAAAATTTTATCTGTAATATCATTGATAGTTCCTGTCGTCCCCTGCGCCTCGCCGTTCCCGCCCAAAATAAAAAATTCTTGCACTTCTACCCACCGAATTTCGCCCTTTTTGGTAATATATCGACTTTGGTAACAACAGGATGCTTGTTGATTTGGTCTTTGACCTCTAAACGAATTTAAATATTGGTATTGATCCTCAGAATGAATGTAACTCAAACAGGAAGTTCCTAAGCTTTCATCAACTGTAAATCCGGTAATTTCCGTCCAAGCCGGATTGAGAAAAGTCCAATTGCCAGCAGTATTTGTTTCAAAAACGACTTCTTTGATATTGCCAACAACCTGCTGGTATTTTTCTTGACTTTTTTGCCATTCTGCTTGCCGTTTCTGGCGGGCGATCGCGCACCTAAGCGTCCGTACCAGCAGCCGACTGTCTACCTGTCTTTTCACCAGGTAATCTTGGGCCCCGGCGGCAATTAACTCCACAGCCAGTTCTTCGTCATCTGCCGCTGTCAGAATGACGATCGGAGTATTGATACCGCAATCTTGAAGTCGGAAAAAAGTATTAAATTTTGGGCTGTCAGGAAGTGAAAGATCTAATAAAATTACATCAAAAATTTGGTCGCTTAAAATTTCTATCGCTTGCCGGAGGCGGACTACATTGGTGACATCAATTGATTGTCTTAGTTGGGGTTCAGACAGCAGTTCTTGAATGAATTCTGCATCTTCTGCACAATCTTCTACTAAAAGAATTTTTAAACCAGGCGTTAAAGTTGACTCAAAAACAGATGTCATACCATTTTAGATTTTAGATTTTAGATTTTAGATTTTAGATTTTAGATTTGGAATGACTGATGACTGATGACTATCGCGGTTTGGCTGTTGCGTAAACTAGCATTTTTTTTACGGGTATCCTTTTGCTATTTTTTAGGAATAAAAAAAATCAGCAGCGGATGCAGCTACCTAGCTGATGATTGGGGAACTTGAACCGCACGCTTGAGAGTGCGCTGTGTGCTTGCAGACCGCGCAGATTTATTTGTAGAATTGAGTTGTTCGCTGCAAGTTTTCCGCCTGGCCCTAAACCTAGTGGCCCAAAATTATCATAGTCTTACCAATATTGCAACTCAACTCTATTTTAATTTACAACCTTTGGCAGGGGAATAGCAAGAGGCAAGTCAAAAGAGCGCGCAGTAATCAGGATTGGCATTGCTGATAGCCTTTGAAACTTTAGATTTTAAATAGCCGTTTAAAGCTTGCCTAAAGTTAAATTATTTGTTTTTGAAATAGTATTACTACTAACCTACGAGAATTACCGTTGATTTACAAAATACGCTCTGAGATTGTGTCCGGTTAATTGTCCGCAACTAGCGCTTGTTTGTATTTAGCAATGCAAGTCTTCTCTTGATCGAGTAACTAAAACTTGCATTCCTTGCTACATTTTTAATTACAAACTTAATTATGGTTGTCTAACCCGACATAATTTAACTCTGTTGAGTGGCTCAATTTTTCTGCGGTTTGGGCAGCACAACTGTAAACACGCTGCCTTGACCGACATTACTGCTAATAGCAATCTCACCGTTAAAAGGTTTTAAAAGTTCAATACAAGTATAAAGTCCTAGGCCAGTTCCTGTCGGTTCACCTTCGGTTTTTTCCTCGCCTTTAGGTGGCTTGGATGTGTAAAAAGGGTCAAAAAGTTTGGGCAAATCTTCAGATGATATGCCGCATCCTGTATCTGCAATATCCATGTATATGTTCGAGTCGTCTTGCCGAGTCACGATAGTTATTTCTCTGCTTTTCTTTTCCCACATAGCATCCATTGCATTATTGATTAAATTATAAAATACTTGAGAAAGATAGGAATAAATTAAGGGAATGCTGTCAATTTCTTCGTCATAAAAGTATTTTTTTCTAATTTTATTTTTAAAATACAGGTTGCCTTCCAATAGCTGAATTTCTCGCTGCACTAAATCGTTGATATTCACCGGGTGCAAATCTTGCTTTTGCTCGTTTCGGCTTTTCATCATCAGAGTATCCATGATCTGATTGATTTTTGTGACAGCTTGAAAAATATACTTAGTATAGTTAAACAGAGAGTCTTCTTGAATTTGTGTGGCTTTTGTTTCAATCAAATCGACGCTAGTCTGGATCACTTGCAGCGGACTTTTGAGATTGTGAACCATGCCCTGAGTCAAACGTCCGATGATGGCTGTTTTTTCCTGGTTGATTAATTGCTTGGTTTTTTGTTCAACAAGTCTTTCCAGGTTTTGGTTGAGGTGGGCAAGTTCGAGGTTTTTTTCTTCGAGTTTTTTTTGTAAGCTGCGGATTGTTAAGTGGGTTTGAATCCGGCTCAAAACTTCTTCGTGCTGGAAAGGCTTAGTGATGTAGTCAACTGCTCCTGTCTGAAAGCCTTTTACTTTATCAGGCGTATCGGAAAGGGCGCTCATGAATATGATGGGAATATCTTGCGTTGACGAGTCTGCTTTCAAACGTCGGCAAGTTTCAAAACCGTCAATTCCTGGCATCATGATATCCAAAAGAATCAAGTCTGGATGGATGTAGTCAATTTGCTCGATCGCACTTTCGCCGTCTAGAGCGACTAATACTTTAAACCCGTAATTCCTTAACAACTCGAAAAGTACGTCAAGATTTGTTTGGTTGTCATCGACAATTAGTATGATGCTTCTTTCGGAATTCTTATCGTTCATATTCAAGGGAAACATTCAAATTTTTGATTTTTGAGTTGTGGGTTGTGACGTTAAATCGGATTCAATGAATTTTCTGCGGCTCTAGAAACCCCGTTGCTTCCTAGATGCTTCTATTTGCAATAACCCTTTGAGGAGCCGGCGGCGAGTCCGGGCCGCCCAAGCACATTAAGTTGTCGCTTCGCGGGAGGCCAGAACACCTAATTGAGAATGGTACTCTGGGCGCGAGATTTAACTGATTTTGAGTTGTCTGTTAGCTACCGTCAATTTTATGACAAATGTTGCTTCAAAAAATCTCGAATTTGCTTGAGCTGAAATCCTTTTGCAAGTTGGCGCAGGTGATGAACGAAAGGCACTAATGTCGGGTCAGAATGTTCGAGTTTAGCAGTTTCTTCCAGAATAGCTTCAATATCGCCCATTGCAGCCAATCTTAACAACGCCAAGACTGACTCTGAGGCAGGAGACACCATCGTTGAGTCAGCAGCAGCAATCTCAGAAGATGCTTTTGCAGTTTGATCTGTCCGCTTTTTGGTTTGCGATCTTTCTTCGTAAACCCATTCTAGTCTCAAATGCAGGCGCAATAATTCTAAAAGCTCATTAGTTTGAATCGGCTTGGTGAGAAAATTATCGCAACCTGCAAGTATGCTCTCTTGCTTGGTAGTCTCGTAAACGTTAGCGGACAAAGCAAGGATAACCGTATCTTTTAATTCCGGCAACTGTCGCAGCCGCCTGGTAGCTTCCCAACCGTTCATTACGGGCATCAGCAAATCCATTAAAATTATATCCGGTAGAAATTCCTGTGCTTTGTGCAAGCAGTCTTCGCCGTCTGTAGCTTCTGAAATTTCAAAGCCTAAATGAAAAAGTAGCCTGTGCAACATGGCGCGATTTACTTCGTGATCGTCCACGATTAGCACTTTCCGCTGGGTGCCGATAAAACCTACAAGCCGCCTTTTTTCTTGCCGGGAGGGGAGTTCCGAACACGGGGCGACTGCTGGCAAGTCTAGATCCAACCAAAATATGCTGCCTTTGCCGGAGGTACTTTGGACGCGAATTTGGCTGCCCATCATTTTGACTAATTTTTGGCTGATGGAAAGTCCCAGTCCCGTACCTTCGACGAAATTGTTATGATCGCCCACTTGATGAAAAGGCAAAAATATTTCTTCTAATTTATTCTGAGAAATGCCAATGCCGGTATCTTCGATTTGAAAGCGAATTTTAGGGGTAGGGGCAGGGCCAGTATGGTCTGTTGTCACCGAGCGCGCTTCTGTTGTTCCAAGCGGCGGGTTAGACATTTGCTGCGCGTCTAAATTCGCGGTCAAATTGATTGTTTTAGTGGCAATTTCCGCTGTCAAACTAGAATTTTCACAGTTGATTTGAGGATAATTATCGGGGAAATCTTCTGCATAACCGACTTTGAATGTAACGCTGCCGCTGTTCGTAAACTTAACGGCATTACTGAGCAAATTAATCAAAACTTGACGCAACCTTTTTTCGTCTGCCAAAATGCCGTCTGGCAGCGCTGAAACCTGCTCGTAATTAAAGGCAATTCCTTTTTGAGCAGAGCGCATCTGGAACAAATCAATAATACTTTTCACAAAAGTGGAAAAATGCACGTTTGTGAGCGACAGCTCCATTTTGCTAGCTTCGATTTTTGAGAGGTCTAAAACGTCATTAATCAGCATCAACAGGTGGTTGCCGCACTGGTGAATGTTGTTAAGACTTTCCTGTTGGTCGGCGGTAAAATTTTTATCGACTTTTAGCAGTTGAATGTATCCCAAAATCCCGTTCAAAGGCGTCCGCAATTCGTGGCTCATGTTGGCGAGAAAGTCGCTTTTAGCGCGGTTGGCGGATTCGGCGGCTTCTTTAGCTAATTGCAGGGCGGCTTCTGCAAGTTTGCGATCGGCAATTTCAGTTTGTGCTTGTTCAAATAGCATCGATTGCTGAATGGCGATCGCCAACTGCACCCCCAATTGTTTTAGGCACTCTCCCTCCAATTGCTGCCAGGGACGCGGGCCCGTGCAGTGGTGAGCAATTAACAGCCCCCACAAGTTTTCGCCTTGCAAAATCGGCACTACCAGATTTGCTCTCACATCGAGCCGAGTCAACAAACCCAAGTGGCAGTCGGCGAGGCCGGCATTGTGAACATCTTCTATGGCTCTAATTCTACCGTCTTGGTAAAGAGGAACGTAGGCTGCCCCGAAACAGGGGTCATAAATTTCCATTCCTACAATTGGTCGGACATTTTCGGCAACCGACTCGACAGCGATAAACCCGCTCCAATCAGGATTGAATTGGTAAATAACTGTGCGGTCTACTTGCAAAAAGTGCCGCACTTCTTCGACACTTTTGGTAAGAATTTCTTCGAGATTTAGAGAAGATCTAATGCGTTCCAGCATAGCTACTGCCAACTGTTCGCGTTTTAACTTTTGGCGCAAAATTACTTCAGATTCTTTGCGTTTTGTGATATCGGTAATTACTGCAATTAACCCGATATAATTCCCATTAACATCTTGAATACTGTCGGCTCGCACCAGAGCAGTAACTGCTTCTTCGCTCTTAGTTTGCAGTGAAACTTCGCCACACCAAGAGCGACCTTTGCGAAGGCTTTTATAGATTTGTTTGTAATTTTTATGCCGGACATAAAGCGCGGTCATGTCGCCAATATCATTGAGTTCTTCCACCGTGTAGCCGTAGCGCTGAATGAAGGCTTGATTGTGGTAAATAGACCGCCCTTTCAAGTCGGCAATCACGATCGCATCGCTGGTACTTTCGACGGCTTGAGTGACCTGCAGTAAAGCTAATTCTGCTGCTTTGCGATCGCTAATATCCGTCATCGAACCCACCATCCGCAGAGGGTTTCCGGCTTCGTCCCAGACTGCTTGAGCGCGCGCGAGCACCCACTTATAGCTACCGTCTTTGCACTGCAAGCGGTATTCGGCGGCGTAAGAGGGGGTTTGGCGATCGAGATAACCTTGGATCGCTGCTTGGACTCGTGAGCGATCGTCTGGATGGATGCGATCGATCCATGCGCTGTTGTTGCTGTCGATTTCGCCGTCTGTGTAACCGATAATTTCTTGCCAGCGGGCCGATCTAAAAGCTTCATTTGTTTGAAGATTCAGATCCCAAATTCCGTCTTGATTGCCTTTGAGAACTAACTGCCAGCGTTCTTCACTTTTACGCAATTCTTCTTCGGCTTGTTTGCGCTGAATATGATCGCCCAACTGAGTCGCTACAGCCTTGACCAACTCTACTATACGCGGTTCCATAATCGATCGGTCGCGCTTGCAGAATACTAAAACTGCCAGCACTTTTGAACTAGCGTGAATTGGCACTCCGAAACAAGCTTTCAATCCGACTAATTTCGCCATTTGCGATCGGGCAAAAAGATGATTTGTGGCTAGAGAAATATCTTCAATCCATTCTACCTTACTGGTTGACCAAATGCGTCCAGGTACTGCCACTCCGGCGGCAAATCTAATTTTTTTACTTTCGCGGCCAAACGTATCTAAATCGCGCTCGCTAGCGTACCAAGTTTTGCTGTGTTCCAAAAAAGTACCGTTAGCACTCGGTATCCAAGCTTCCGCAAAATTCCAGCCGATCGCATTGCACAGCAACCGCAAAATATCTGGGAGGGCGCTGTGAAAATCGGCAGACTGACTAATAGCTTGAGTTGCGGCCAGCAACAGCTTTATTTCATCTTCTGCTTGCTTGCTTTCTGTAATATCAGTTGCCGTGCCGAGAATTTGTTTTAACTTACCGTCTGCTGTTTTCGCAAATACAGTATCTCGGCTAACCATCCAGCGCCAAGAACCATCCTTGTGCCTAATTCTGTATTCAATTTCAAAGATATCTCCTTCGCTGCCTGTTTCGACTTGCTGTAAATAATCAGGAATTTTGATTGAATCTTGGGGGTGGATTAAAGTTGACATCATCCACGGCCCCATTGCCTGAATCTCCTCTACTGTATAGCCAAGAATGTGGTAGATAGAAGCATTCGCATAGATATTTTTTTTTTCAATTAAGTCACAAACATACAAAATATTAGGACTGGCACCAGCAATTTGTTGAATGAATCGCTGGCTTTCCCGCAGTGCTGCTTCTGTTTTTTTTCTTTGGGAAATATCGCGAACAATGCAAATGATTTCCCCGTCGGGCAGCATTGTCAGCGATACATCTAGAGGAACTTTCGATCCGTCGCGGCGGCATCCTACTGCTTCTGTCATGTACCAACCTTTCTGCACTAAAGTAGGCACAACTTTTTCTTCAAACCTTTGCCGTTCTGCACCTTCGTAGAATATTTTCCAACTTTTGCCTAACACTTCTTCGAGAGAGTCGTAACCGTAGATTTTTAGTCGGGCTGCGTTACAATAAATCAACAGTCCGTCGGTATCGATTATGGCTATACCTTCGGAAGCGGCAGCCATTGCGGCTGCTTGCCGATGCAGTTTTGACTCAAAACGTTTGCGATTGGTGATGTCGCGGACGATCGCGATAATTTCTTCATCCGTGCAGAAAACAATTCTCGCTTCAAAATCGTACAGTTCATTATTAACGGGCATTTGATATTCTACAACTTGAATCTCGCCAGTGGCGATCGCTTGTTGATGGCCAGACAAGATTTTGTCAGCAAAAGCAGCCGGCAATATGTCTTGTGCTTTTTTGCCAATTAGTGCTTTTTGTGGGAGAATATTCTCGAAATCTTTTGCCGGCTTGAAGTCTACAAAAGTGCCGTCTGCCCGACAGCGAAATATCATGTCTGGTATCGCATTTAAAAGAGCGCGGTTGGTGGCTTCGCTCTTACGCAATTCAGCTTCAGCTTGCTTGCTAAATGTAACGTCGCGAGCCACTGCATAAATCAAACCTTCTTCTGCAAAAGGCGATGCTGTCCACGACAACCATTTATAAGTACCATCTTGGCAAAGATAGCGGTTTTCTAAGCTAATAACGGGGTGGCTTTTTTTAAGTTTTTCTAATTCCGCTACAGTAATTTCTAGGTCTTCTGGATGCACTAATTCTATCAAAGGTTTGGCTAAGATTTCATCACTGCTATAACCCAATACATTTGACCAAGCGGGGTTTAAGCGCTTGAAATAGCCATCAAAACCTGCAATGCAAAGTAAATCCAGCGAGAGATTAAAAAATCGATCGCGATCTTGCTGGGTTTGTTTCAATTCCGTAACATCCATCACCAAACCGTCCCAAACTATATCGCCGTTGGCTTGCTTTTCTGGCTTCGACGCGCCTTGCAGCCATTTCACTCGATCGCCCATAACTTGCCGCCATTGGTGTTGCCAAGCTTGCTGAGTCGCCGCTGAAGTTGCGATCGATCGCTGCAAGCCTGAGATGTCGTCTGGGTGAACTGTTGCAAAAGCCAAATTGGCATTTTCTTCTATTTGTTCTGGTTTTAAATTGTAGATATGCCAACTGCCAGAAGAAACGTAAGTAAAAGATGTTTTACCATCTACATAAAGCCGATATTGATAAATCATTCCCGGCACGTTGTCGGTCATGATTTGAAATCGAGCTTCGCTTTCCTGCAACGCAATTTTCTGGCGTTTGTAGTCAGTCACATCTCGCATTGTTCCGACCAACATTTTACGACCATCAGCGTTGTTAAATACTGTTTTTTTAGTAGATATAATGAGTTTTTTGCCACCGCTATCGGTAAAATTTTCTTCGGTTTCCTGAGAAAGACTTCTTTGCAATACTTGCTCGTCTTGTTGCCATAAAAAATCCGCTTGTGCTGGGGGGAAAAAATCGTATCCTGACTTGCCAATCAGTTCCGATCGCCTTTTTCCTATCAAATTGCAAAAAGCATCGTTTAAAACGATCCATTTGTGCTGCTCATCTTTAACAAAAATTGGGTCAGGAGTAGAATTAATAGTGTGATTTAAAAACTCTTCTGATGCTTTTAATTGAGCTTCGTAACGATAGCGATCGCTCACATCTAAGACTACTTTAATTAGGTGATCGATCGAGCCGTCTAGGGCGCGAATACAGCGCAGTGAAACTCTAGTATAAACTGTTTTCCCGTCTTTTCTGCGCCACCTTTGGTCTAAAACATAGCCTTCACTCTCCCCTGCCAAAATTTTATTTAACTGCTCTAAACTAGGCTGCACGTCTTCAGGAAAAACCCACCTCTCCCAATTCTCCTGCAAAAAATCTTGGCGATCGTATCCCAGCAAATCACACAAAGCATCGTTTACTTCCAACCACTCATATTTTTCTGGTGCTGAGGGGGAACTCCCAGGAGCAAGAAGCGCAATTCCGACTAGAGAATTCTCGACTACCGAGCGATATTTTTCTTCGCTTTTTCGTAAAGCTTCTTGGTTGTGCTGTCGCTCGACTGCGTAACGAAGCGATCTAATTAACACTTCGCTGTCGATTTTTCGCTTGACTAGATAATCTTGAGCTCCGGCTTGGATTGACTGCACGGCAAGCTCTTCATCGTTGCGGGCAGTCAGTACGACAATCGGAGTATTTAGGCTATATTCTTGTATTTTGACAATTGTATTTAAGTCTTGGCTGTCGGGCAGCGAAAGATCTAGTAAAATTACATCAAAATGTTCGCCGACCAAAAGTTGCTGCGCTTTGCTGAGACGGTCTGTACAACTTACTGATAGCCTTTGGGGTTCGGCTCTACTAACATTTGTTTCTAATAATAATTCTTCAATCAGCTCGGCTTCTGCTTGATTGTCTTCGACCAGAAGAACTTTAAAGCCGTTTCGCTTTGCGGGTGGACTCAAAACTGATATCATATACCTTGTTTTTTGTCAGAAGGCAGTGTAGCCAACTATTATAGCATATAAAGAATTGTATAGCCACAAATCCCGCCGTTTCCAGTTAAAAACTCTTTGGTTCAACAATTACAATGCACTTTATCTCAAATGTTGAACGGTTCTCAAGAACGAGCTTTCCGGCCCCTTTCACAAAGAGTAAATTTTCTTCGGAGGGGTTCTTCTAACCGGGAGCATCTCATATTTGTAAAAATACTTCTTCTGGCTCCTTCCTTCTTTCTCTTTCCTTCTGCCCCGCAGCCTCGGGCCTCCTGCCTCAAAACTCCAATTTCTAGCTTGGCTGCTTTCATTGAGATGCTCCCCTTCTAACCAGCCCTTAAAAGGCTTATTGAAAATGGTATAATATCTGACATCTATGCCACTGTGTTTTTCCTCTAAGTAGGCTAACGCAATCAGAGGGAAAATTTTTAAGGTTTTTAGAAGCTGGGTTTCAGGAGGAAACTAAGCTGCTTAGTATTTTTTTGGGCGATCGCCCCTGTGACACGATTTTAGATTTTAGATTTAGTCCACAGATGAATCGGGGATGTGGAACTAGAATCTCCAATTTTGGGCGACTCACGACTCTTGTCGGAAAGTAAGTATCGGTTTTTGGGCGGGTTCAGCCGATCGCGCGATCGAACCCCACCCTTTGTTGCCCTTGGATTCCGCTACAAACACAATCCGAGCGATATCCACAGACCAATGAGCGCTCAACGCCAAAAAAGCGGTGGGAACTATCTTTGCTATTCATATTTTTACCACTTCTTTTATAATACCTTACATAAACTCATTACTGCGATTTCTTTACTTTTTGCAATCAAATCAAATATCTCTACAGGCCTTGCTATTTAGCCAAAAAGTGATAATCTTGAAATAGAGGCAATCGAAAACTCGGTTGATACAGCCTAGGAAAAAACTTGAGAATTTTTGTAACAAAATTACAATTCCCAATAAACTGTATTTTATTTACTGTCCTTTGACCGAACTGAGATGAAGTTGAGAGGAAAAAAGCAATGATCGAAAATTTAGCAATTGAACAAAAACCCGGTGTAATTCCCAAAGAAAAAGCCTTAGTATTGTTGTTTGATGAAGTCGGCATCGCCGACATCCCATTAGTAGGCGGTAAAAATGCTTCTTTGGGCGAAATGATTCAACAGTTAACCGCCCAAGGAGTTAGAGTTCCCAACGGATTTGCAACTACAGCACACGCTTACCGGTACTTCATCCAGTCAGCGGGTTTAGAAGCTAAATTGCGCGAAATTTTTGCCGATTTAGACGTAGAAGATCTGCAGAACCTGCGACAAAAAGGCAAGCAAGCGCGGGCACTGATTCTTGACACACCATTTCCGCGAGAACTCCAAGCGGCGATCGCGGATGCTTACGAAAAATTGTGCGATCGCTACGGCGACAGTACAGACGTAGCAGTGCGTTCCTCAGCCACCGCCGAAGACTTACCCGACGCCAGTTTCGCGGGACAGCAAGAAACCTACCTCAACGTCCAAGCTTGCGCTGGCGTCCTCGAATGCTGTCACAAATGCTTTGCTTCCATATTCACAGATCGCGCGATTTCCTACCGCCAACAGCGGGGTTTCGACCACTTTGAAGTCGCCCTATCAGTCGGCGTCCAAAAAATGGTGCGATCGGACTTAGCATCCTCCGGCGTCATGTTCAGCATCGACACCGAAACCGGATTCAAAAACGCCGTATTAGTCACCGCCGCCTACGGATTAGGCGAAAACGTCGTCCAAGGAACCGTCAACCCCGACGAATACTTCGTCTTTAAACCAACATTAAAACAAGGTTTTCGCCCGATTTTAGACAAACGCCTCGGCAGCAAAACACTCAAAATGGTGTACGATATCGGCGGTTCTAAATACACCAAAAACGTCTCCGTCATCGCCGCCGAAAAAAACAAATTTGCCATCCAAGATGATGAAATTCTGCAACTAGCCAAATGGGCCGTAGTCATCGAAGAACACTACTCTAAAGTGCGCGGGACTTATACCCCGATGGACATTGAGTGGGCAAAAGACGGCAATACCGGCGAATTGTTTATTGTCCAAGCGCGACCCGAAACAGTACAATCTCAAAAGTCTGCTAAAGTTTTGCGAAACTACAAATTGCAAGGTAGCAGCGCAGTTTTAGCAAAAGGACGCGCCGTTGGCGAGTCAATCGGACAAGGCCAAGCCCGCGTGATTTTAGATGTTCACAAAATCGCTGAATTTCAATCAGGAGAAGTTTTAGTTACCAACAAAACAGACCCGGATTGGGAACCGATTATGAAAAAAGCAAGTGCGATCGTCACCAATTCCGGTGGCCGAACTTGTCACGCAGCCATCATCGCCAGAGAAATGGGAATTCCCGCCATTGTCGGCACCGGCGATGCCACCCAAATCTTGAAAAACCATCAAGAAATCACTGTTTCTTGTTCCGAAGGAGACGAAGGCAAAGTTTATGCCGGTTTGCTTCCTTTTGAAATTCAAGAAACTGCGATCGAGAATTTACCCCGTACCCGCACTCAAATTTTAATGAATGTCGGGAATCCAGAAGAAGCCTTTGGTTTATCAGCAATTCCTTGCGACGGCGTAGGCTTAGCGCGGTTGGAATTCATCATTGCCAATCACATTAAAGCACACCCGCTGGCACTGATTCACTTTGACGAATTGGTGGATGAATCAGTCAAGGAAGAAATTGCCGAACTGACAGCACTTTACCAACACAAACCCGATTTCTTCACCGACAAACTAGCCCACGGAATTGCCACAATTGCTGCCGCATTTTATCCAAATCCAGTTATCGTGCGGATGAGCGATTTCAAGAGCAACGAATATGCTAATCTTTTGGGCGGGCGGCAGTTTGAACCCAAGGAAGAAAACCCGATGATCGGGTGGCGCGGCGCCTCTCGTTATTACGACCCAAATTACCGCGAAGCTTACGCTTTGGAATGCAAAGCATTAAAGCGAGTTCGCGACGAAATGGGCTTGATAAATGTGATTCCGATGATTCCATTTTGCCGCACCCCGGATGAAGGGCGAAAAGTGTTGGCCGAGATGGCAAAACACGGTTTAGTCAAGGGCGAAAACGGCTTGCAAGTGTATGTGATGTGCGAATTGCCAAGCAATGTCATATTTGCTGACGAATTTGCCCAAGTTTTTGACGGATTCTCGATCGGCTCTAACGATTTAACTCAGCTAACATTAGGATTAGACCGGGATTCTGCTTTAGTCGCACACATTTTTGACGAACGGAATGAAGCTGTCAAGCGCATGGTAGCAATTGCCATTAAAGCCGCCAAGAAGTACGATCGCAAGATTGGGATTTGCGGTCAAGCGCCCAGCGATTATCCTGAGTTTGCTCGTTTCTTGGTTGAGTTGGGCATTGATTCGATTAGTTTGAATCCCGATTCAGTTTTGAAGACTTTGTTAGATGTTGCTAAGGTGGAAGGTGCGGGTTCGTTGATGGATTTAGCGGGGGATATTGCTAAGGTTTAACCGTTTTGGTTTTGGAGAGCAACCAGTTTCTCAAACAATAGCTGCCCCATGTTCTGCCTTGGTTGTTTTTGAACTCGACTTGGTTTCTCATATCTAGTCTGGCAAAATAACCGATCTCGCGTTTGTAGTGATGAATCCAAGTCCTCTAATTTTTATCAGGACTTCCATTCGTCACTACAAACCTATTTTAGTGGGGGTAATTGAGCAGACATAATATCACACCATACCTGCGTCTCTGCTTTGGTTGGGCCCTGGCGATGCGCTTTAGGAAGAAAGCGGCATCAACAACGATCGCCCTCCTCAGCAGCCAGCTAACGGTTAACACACGGGCGGCATAGTTTGAGAATTGATCGGGAACTTTTCTTATTTAAAACCGTCTTTTCGGGGAGAATTTTCTGTTGCCATAGCTTAAATTAAAACAAATATTCTCCACATAAGCTCTGAAAATGTGCTAACTGCTCTCCTAATTATTTTCATAGGTTTAGCTCCGTCGCTGCTGTCTTTGTGGGTGATGCGCTCTGCCCAGAGCCAAGCCCGCGACAGAATTGCAGCGGCCAGACTTGCGGTAGCGAATAGACCCATACGAACTCAACTACAAACTGCCGATCGCACTTACATACCAAGCTTCGGTTATGCGATCGGCGATATCACTTGCGAGTATAACGCCCGCTCTAATTACATTCGCTGCGCTGTCAATCCTTCTGGGCCCTGTCAAGATTGTCGGTACTACCAAGCCAGAACTCTTGACGTTCGGGATCAAAAGATATAGCTTATATTGGTGCTTGTATCTACGCCTATTTGCGGATGTAGTAATCAATGAGTTAATATGTACTTACGTGTAAGGATTATTGTTGAAGCTTGTTTTGGACGACCCACGCCCAAACTCAGCAATTAAAACCTAATCGAGCATTATTGCTTGGTTACAGTTGCCATAACACGCAAATTGCGATCGGTGTTTTTCTAGTTGAGGACTTACGATCAGAAACCATGTTTAGATGATAAATTTTGGTTAGGCGGCGAGAAATCTAGGCATAAACTGGGTTTATAGTCTCCTGGGCGTAACTCCTGCAGTTAAGAAAATTAGCCAACAAAAATCGTAAGTAGCTGAGGCGCAAATCTGCAAATCAGTTTCTCCAAAACATCATGAAAAATTCTGCACGAAAAATTGTCCAGAGCATTTATCTTAAACAGAAACCCGCTCGAAGACTCGCTTGTTGACAGTTTGAGAAGTTGCTTGTGGGGGGGTACTAATCTGTTTTTGCGATCGTCGCGAAACAGTCTCAAACCTAGATTGCTATCTCCAGACTCCAAGTCATGAATTTTTAAGACGCTTCGTCGATACAGGGTATGCCAATTTCAATTGAATCTCATATGTTGCACCATTTTCAAGAATAGGCTTTCTGGCCTGTTCCACAACAAGTGAATTTTATTATGGGCTGGGCAGGAGAACCCCCCATAGGAAGGTTATTGAGAATGGTAAAAGATCTCAGTTGAATGACACTTCGGGCAATGCCGGCATAATTATGTGACGGCTATCACTCCCTAATTAATGTGTGGTTGCTATTGTGAACAGGGCTTGCACACCAAAACCAAAGAAACCGATTTGTTTACCGGGAGCGAGGGCTGCAAAGAAGTCTTTTCGTCCCTCCAACCAGGTTTATACGTCTAGAAATAGTGAGTTTTATCTGCAAAGTAAAGTGCATTAGACGAGCTACAGAAAACCTCATCAAGTAAATTTTTGAGAACTCGTGTTCTTATCTACTGCGCGATGTTAGAGCTGTGTAACAGATACACTCGCTACCAGAAAAGAAAAAAGTCGAAGGCAAAATATCACCCGATAGATCAATACGGTTCAGTTAAGGGCTATGCAGTGCTTAAAACAATAAATACAGGAGGATTCATTCACTCTGACGGAAGAAGTGGCAGAGATTTAGAGATTTTAGGATGGGTTGATTGACTTTAATCATTATTGTTAAAGTTTGTAACCAAAACTGTTAATTTCAAGAATCTTTACCAATTCCTTACCGTTGCTATCTAGCCTTCAAATATGCAGGTAAGGGCAAAAAAACATTGTATCTGGTGGGGGCGGGTTTAGCTAAAAATCTATGATACAACCCAGTTATAAGCCAATACGCTTGGTTTAACACTGTTTGTTACTCAGAGATCCGCCTCGCATCTCCCTCCCAGGGCGGGAGAGAACACTCTTGTCCTGCCCTTTTTTTAGGGGCGATCGGGCTTATCTGAACCGTATTGCCCGATAGATAGATTATGGGGATTTAAACTCCAAATCCTCAGCGCTTCAGCAGGTCATATTTGCCATGCTATCAAATATTAAGATAGCACTGCTTTGTGCTGAGTTAAATTCGCTTGTTGCTCTTTCTCCAAGTCAAGCAGCAGAGCCTCTTAGTCTGCAATTCAACCTTTTCAATAGGTGATAATAATCATCTGGAAATGGGTACATCATCTACAATCCGTGAGACACTTTTACCATGCAAAGCATCTGCAACAAACCAATCTTTATCACTTCAATAATATGTGACTCCACCGCAAGGATTGCGGGCGCAAAATCTCGAACAACAGCAACTTATCATCATAAAAAACCAATAAAACCAGTAAAAATAGTAGGGGCAATCCCCCCGTGGTTGCCCCTGTCCCAGAAACTTCGTGGGGGCACGAGAATTGGGCATCCCCACAGAGAATTTTTGCGAGCAAATGTAAGGGAAAACCCCCCGTGGTTGCCCCCTCGGACTATAAAAAATGTACTGTTTCTCGATGCCAGAGTAGAAAAGTTCGACAGCTTAGCAAGAGGAGCAACAGCCGATACAGAGGTATTTGTACTGGACTCGAGGCGGGATGGAGTCGAGCAAATTACTAGAATTTTGGCTAATTGCAGCGATTTAGAAAGCCTTCAGATAGTTTCTCACGGTCGAGAAGCTCTGGTGCAGCTAGGGTCGATCGAACTCTGCAACGACAACTTACAAACCTACAGCCATTTGTTACAGCAGTGGGGAAAAGCCCTCAGCGAAACAGGAGATATCTTGTTATTCGGGTGCAGCGTCGCAGCGGGGGAAAGCGGCGAAGCCTTCGTGCGGCGGCTAAGCTTGATGGTAGGTGCAGATATTGCAGCTTCCGACAACTTGACGGGGAGTGCGACACTCGGCGGCGACTGGGAATTAAAATTTGCGATCGGCGAAATAAAGGCGAGAATCGCCATTGAAAAAGAAGTGCTCGAAGCCTACCCTTACGCCCTCGGCACATTAGTTAACGAAACTTTCAAAAACTCCACAGTTAGGGGGCCTTGGATTTACGGGGGAAACGACGGGGCACTGTTCGATCCCAGCAGCGACCTTCCAGCAGCCGAGCAACTTATCCCCGGCATTACCGGAGGCACAGTATCCGGCGTACTTCCGGCTTTGGGCGGTTCGAGTCCCGGCGATGGCGCTCTACAATTAACTCCAGCAGCAGGTGATAGGGAAGCCTTTGTCATCTACAACAACCCCATTCCTTCAACCGACGGTCTCAGAGTCCAGTTTGATTTTTATTCTTACGGTTCAAGCCAGCAATATAACGCTCAGGGCCCATTTATTAGCCCTCAGCCAGGGGACGGGCTGGGTTTCTTCTTGATTGACGGCACTGCCAGCCCAACCAGGACTGGGGGTTATGGCGGTTCTCTGGCTTACGCTCCACGAACGGGTATACCCGGTATTGAAGGAGGTTATTTAGGCATTGGGCTTGACGAGTTTGGCAATTTTTCAACATCCACAGAAGGGCGCTCTGGCCCTGAGCCACCCCCAATTCCCGGCTCCTCTATTGGTTCTTTCAGACCTGATTCAGTAACTGTTAGAGGAAATCAAGCAAACGGTTATCGGTTTTTAACAAATGCGATCGTTCCCTTCGGCATCGATAACATTCCTACGAGCATTGACTTTAGCGGCCCTGAACCGGGCAGCAGTTTTAACTTCAGCAATACGTTCACGAGCGATCGCAATTTAGCCAAAAGATCCGTTCAAATTACGCTGAATCCCTCTAACGATCCGGTGAATCCTTCTCGCCTCACCGTTGCCTTCGATGAAAATTTCGACGACATCTACGAAACTACATTGATCGACATCCCCAACTTAGCAACCGAAAACGGCCCAGTACCGCCAATTTTCAAATTTGGTTTTGGTAGTTCCACAGGAGGCGCCAACAACATTCACGAACTTCAAAACCTGGTAGTTGAAACTATCAATCCTCCCAGTATCGCCGCTGAGGTTGCCACTATCAAGACCGGCCCGCAGTTCATCCAGCCCGGAAGCAGCATTACCTACACGATTACTACTGTAAACAGGGGGCCAGCGCCTGCTACAAATGTTCTGATTCAAGACGAAATACCTTTTGAACTGCTGGGTCCGGGCGGAGCGCCACCGGATCTGATTGCCTCTAACAACGGCACTTACGTGAACCAAACCAAGGCAGTCACCTGGCCGTTAATTCCGGTTCTCAATGCGGGTGAGACTCTGACTTACACCCTGACTATTGATTTGCCGCCCGGTTTAACCAGCGGTAGCAGTTTTGCCAACGTTGCATTCAGCACTAGCTCGACTTTCGACCCCGACCTCAGCAACAACAGCGGTGTACTCGCGCCAGGGCAAATCGAGGGGCCTGGTGTAGTCTTTACCACTGTTGTTGATACAGTCGCGGATTTAGTTACTACCAAAAGTGGGCCTGTGACTACCTCCGCCGGGTCAAGCGTCGCCTACACATTGACTACGACTAACATGGGGCCCGACCCCGCTGCCAATGTGACCATCACGGACAGCATTATTCCGGGTTTAACAGGAGTCAGCGTATCGGACGGGGGGAGTTACGACCCTGTTTCGGGCATTGTCACCTTCCCAGCACTGACGGCCCTGGCAAATGCGGCTACTGCGACCCGCACCATCAGTTTCATTGCCCCAGCCACCAGTACCGCCATCAGCAACACGGCCCGGAGTAGCGCGGCGACTTTCGATCCGATCGCCACTAACAACAACGGCTCGACAACCAACAAAGACGGCACTCCCACCAACTCTACGGTGACGACAAGTATTGCGCCCAACGCGGATCTGGTCACCACGAAAACCGGATCTACGAGTGCTACGGCCGGTAGTTCGGTCAGCTATACGATCGCCACAGTCAACTTAGGCCCAAGTCCTGCTGAAGCTGTAACCATCACTGACAGCATAGTTCCGGGGTTAACCGGAGTCACGGCATCTAACGGTGGCATTTACGATCCAGTAACCGGCATTGTCACCTTCGCGCCCGTGGCAATAGCCAACGCGGAGACAGTCACCCGGACGATCGACTTCACAGTACCGCCCACCCTAACTTCCATAAGCAACACGGCCAGAAGTACCTCCATCACCCCCGACTCCACTCCGGCCAACAACAACGGTACAAACCCCAACGCCACCGTCACCACCTCGATCAATGCTGTAGCCGATGTTGTCACCCAAAAAACGGCTCCGGCCAGCATCAAGGTGGGCGACACGCTCCTTTATACAATCACTACTACCAACAACGGGCCGAGTCCCGCCACCAACGTAGTCATTACTGACAGCCTAATTCCCGGCTTAACTAATGTCAGGATGTCAGATGGCGGAACCTACAATCCTGCCACAGGGGCGATCGAGTTCCCAGCGATCGCGACTTTAGGCAGCGGCAGCAGCGTCACCCGCAGCCTGAGTTTTGTACCGCCGCCTACCCTGACGAGCATCACCAACATTGTCTTGAGTCGATCGGACACTTTTGACCCGGACTTGACGAATAACGACGGCTCGACAGTCGCATTGCCCGGTCAGGCGGGGGGGCAAGTTATTACCTTGATCGATGCTGTAGCCGATGTTGTCACCCAAAAAACGGCTCCGGCCAGCATCAAGGTGGGCGACACGCTCCTTTATACAATCACTACTACCAACAACGGGCCGAGTCCCGCCACCAACGTAGTCATTACTGACAGCCTAATTCCCGGCTTAACTAATGTCAGGATGTCAGATGGCGGAACCTACAATCCTGCCACAGGGGCGATCGAGTTCCCAGCGATCGCGACTTTAGGCAGCGGCAGCAGCGTCACCCGCAGCCTGAGTTTTGTACCGCCGCCTACCCTGACGAGCATCACCAACATTGTCTTGAGTCGATCGGACACTTTTGACCCGGACTTGACGAATAACGACGGCTCGACATTAGCATTGCCCGGTCAGGCGGGGGGGCAAGTTATTACCTCGATCGATTCTGTGGCCGACCTGGTTACGTCCAAAAGCGGTCTGACATCTGCTCCTGCTGGTAGTTCCGTGACTTATACTATAACTACCGCCAACAATGGGCCGAATGCTGCTGAAAACGTAGTGATTACAGACAGCATCATTCCCGGTTTAACGGGAGTCAGCGCATCCGATAACGGCACTTACGACCCAGTGACAGGGGTTGTCACCTTCCCAACAATTCCCCGTTTGACTAGCGGCAGCAACATCAACCGCGAGGTAACATTAGTCGTTCCAGCGACCGGCACCATTAGCAATACTTCCCAGAGTCGATCAATCACTTTTGACCCGCAACCCAGCAATAACAACGGTTCCGAGTCCAGAGCCACTGTCACCACCGCCATTTTACTCGCCCCACCCACACCCAACCAACCTCCATCAGCCTACAGCAGCAACGCTGCGCTAGCGCCCAACAGCGTGGTCCAAATTAGCGGGCTCGGAGGCAGAGACTCAGACGGCACAGTGGTTACATTCACCATCAGCACCCTGGCGCCGGCAAATCAAGGCATCCTGTTCTTGGGCGACCCCGCAACGGGGGGAGTCGCCGTCACGGCAGGTCAAACCCTGACAGCCGAGCAAATGACGCAGTTATTCTTCCAGGCGTCCGGCAATTTCACAGGGGCCAACTTCACCTACAGCGCGACAGACAACCTCGGCGCCACCAGTGCTGCAGTCGCCACTGTCTCTCTCATTCCCCTGAAGGAACCCATACCGGCGCCGATACCCGTGCCGACACCAGTGCCGACCCCCGCGCCGGAACCAACACCGGCACCAACTCCAACACCCACCCCCGCGCCGGAACCAACACCGGCACCAACTCCAACACCCACACCAGCGCCAGAACCAACACCGGCACCAACACCCACACCCGCAGCGGAACCAGCCCCAACGCCTATACCCGCGCCCACACCAACACCCACACCCGCAGCGGCACCAACACCCACACCCGCAGTGGAACCAGCCCCAACACCGACCCCCGCGCCGGAACCCACACCCACACCCGCACCAACACCCACACCCGCAGCGGAACCAGCCCCAACGCCTATACCCGCGCCGACGCCTATACCCGCGCCCGAACCGGAACCAACACCCACACCACCCACACCAACAACACCACCAACACCAACACCAACACCAACCCCAGCCCCCGAACCAACACCCGAACCAACACCCGCCCCGCAAGCAACCCCCATATTCAACCCAGTAGCCGAACCCGA
>NZ_JAUBSH010000046.1:0-50738 GCF_036704705.1 Microcoleus sp. K1-B1
GAAACATCGTTGTGCTTATTTAAATTTCGCTTTGGCCTGAATAGTATTTATACTCATTACATATTTGAGATGCTCCCGTAAAAAACCCGTTTTTTTTGGTCGGAGTGCGTAAATATTGTCTGCAAGAGAACTAATGAGTTATATTCTTCAGTCCTCTTTGAGAGGACTTGCACTATGAGACAGGGAATTAATTCCCTGGCGGACTGTGGAATGAATCTTTATTCGCGATCGCGTCTCAATCTCAAAACGGATGGAAGTGAACCATCTACTCTACATATTCACATACTTTGCACTTTCCCGCAATTTATTTTGCACCTCATACTTAATCAAGTCTGTGGGTATAACGAATGATTTTCCGATCTGGGTTGCTTAAGATTTAAGTCAAGTGTTAAGAGGATTTTTTTATGACTTTACAACCCGATCCGTTAGAATCTCGACGATTAATTGGCGACAATACATCCGAATTTGTTACTTTGTCGATCGCCGATGCAGCTAATTTTCCTTTGGGAGCTTGGATGCTTGCAGGTGACGATTTCGTCACTGGCTCAACAGCTAATGATTTGGTTTATGGCAATGAAGGAGAAGATTTTATCAGCGGGGATTTGGGCAACGATTCTTTATTCGGAGGGAAAGGTAAAGACTTCCTGACTGGAGAAGATGGAAATGATTCTCTCAGTGGCGGTCAAGATGCAGATTTTATAATAGGTGATGCAGGAAACGATATTCTCTTGGGCGGCAGAGGCAATGATTTGTTAATCAGCGGTAGCGGAAATGACACTCTGGTGGGAGGTTTGGGTCAGGATTTTTTAGCAGGTTTGGATGATAATTATTCAATCAAAATTGGGGGCAGCAACTTGTACGTCATCCAAGCAGAACCCGGAGTTACAGATGTCAATAATGCGGATTTAATTCTAGGTTTCAGAGTTGGCGTCGATCAAATTGGATTGGCAGGCGGTTTGAATGCTAGCGATGTAGACTTGCAATACGTGACAAACATCACAGTTTTATTGGATTTTGATGCACCAGAAATTTTTAACCTATTGACCCCGCCCGGTACATTAGATACTCAACCGATACAGAGTCAAGGCACTCTAATTAAAGTGAGGAATTCCGGCGAGATAGTAGGCTTTGTGGAAGATGCAAGAGTGGCTGATATTCAAGGTAGTATTATCTCTGCTCCGGGATTTTAATCACTTGTTATAGCTTCGTAGCGAGGAATAAATTCCTCATCAATGGCTCTTAAAAACTTCTGTGCCTAAAAGCGACATTTATATCTGAAAGAGGACTAATGAGTTATATTCTTTAGTCCTCTTTTAGAGGACTTGCGCTATGAGACAGGGAATTAATTCCCTGGCGGACTGTGGAATGAATCTTTGTTCGCGATCGCGTCTCAATCTTAAGACTGATGGAAGTGAACCATCTACTCTACATATTCACATACTTTGCACTTTCCCGCAATCTATTTTGCACCCCGTACTCGATCGAGTCTGTGGGTATAACGAATGATTTTTTGATCTGTGCTGCGTAAGATTTAAATCAAGAATGAATCTAAATATCTGAGGTTTTAAATTATGTTAGACATCACAACTAATTCTAACGATCGCCTTTATTTCAATCAACAGCAAAACAATCTCGCCACATCAACATTTCCGGCTAACAATGACTTGCTCAACGGAGCGATAGATCCATTGAATATTCCTGGTTATAGTGCTGAATCTAGCTTGACTAATCCCACAGCATCTAGCATCGACCAACACAAACAGATAGCAGATTTTATTGTAGCTAATGCAGGCGAGGGCCTCAGTGTCTCTGCGGGCGATGCTCAACTCAAACCGCAGTCACAATCGCCGATCGCAAATGCAGATCCACTAACAGGAACGATATCTGATTCTGGGTTGAATTTCTCCGATCCAGGTAACTCTCTTTCGACTGCTCGTAATATTCTTGGTGTTGAGAATGGTAGCATCAGCTTAACTGATTTTGTCGGAGTTGGAGATTCCAACCATTTCTATCGATTCGATATCAACACTAAAAGCAATTTTAACCTGCGTCTAGACGGTTTGAGAGCGGATGCTGACGTAAAGCTAATTCAAGATAGAAACCGCAACGGTGTAGTTGATTTGGGAGAAACTATTGACTACTCTCTTGAGATTGGCACCAGCCCGGATGTCATTAATGTACCCAATCTGGCTCCAGGAACATACTATGTCCAAGTCTCTAGCTTCTTAGACAACTCTACTAATTACAACCTGAATCTTTCTGCAACCTCTATTCCTGAACTAAATATTCCCACACCTAGCGGCACTTTTAATAGTAATTACGGCTACGGTTTAGTGAATGCAAATGCAGCAGTTTCCACTACCTTAAACAGCTCAAATCCTTTCCCTGATGTTCCCGGTTTGGGCGGGACTAATGGGGCGCTAGATGTCATAAATGCACCGGAAGTTTGGAATCAGAACATTACAGGAAATGGGATTGTTGTAGCTGTCATCGATACTGGTGTTGACTACACCCATCCTGACTTGGATGACAATATTTGGCAGAATACTGGTGAAATTGCGGAAAATGGTATCGATGACGATGGCAACGGATATGTTGATGATATTCGGGGTTGGGATTTTGTGGCTAGCGACAACAACCCAATGGATCTGGATTTAGACGGTCACGGGACTCACATAGCAGGTGCGATCGCGGCGGAACGAAATGATTTTGGCATCACAGGAGTTGCGCCCAATGCTAAGATTATGCCTGTCAGAGTGTTGCCAGCCTTGGGCAGTGGGAATCCGAATAATGTTGCTACTGGAATCCGCTATGCTGCTGATAATGGAGCAAATGTAATTAACCTTAGCTTGGGAAATGAGTTTGTCCCTTCCAACGTAATAAATAACGCAATTGAGTATGCAAATAACAAAGGCTCTCTTGTGGTTATGGCAGCCGGAAATTTGGGTGTTGAGCAACCAGCTTATCCAGCTCGTAATGCCGATCGCTGGGGAATTGCCGTGGGGAGTATTGATATAAACGGCAGCATGGATTACGACTCTAACCGTGCGGGTTCCACAGCTTTGGATTACCTAGTTGCTCCGGGAGTAGACATCTATTCTACAACTCCCTATAGCACCTATGACACCCTAACTGGCACATCTATGGCAACGCCACACGTAGCTGGTGTAGCGGCTTTAGTTTTGAATGCTAATCCGACTTTAACTCCGGCTCAAGTTGAGTACATTTTGACGACAACAGCTAATCGAAATGGGTTAACAGGATAGCATTGCAAATCCCCACTTAAGTCCTGCGGACATTAATCGAGCATTAGAGCAGACGGCTCTGGATAGAGACGATTTAAACACGCCAGGTTTTGATGTTGGATTTGACTATACCAGCGGATAATGGTTTGATTCAAACCGATCGCGCGATCGCTAAAATTGTCCTCTAATTCACATTTGAGTCCTCATCCCGGCCGCGAGATTGGGGAGGCAGAGTAAACTTCTATGAAAGTCGATCGCCTGTGGCAGAATTAGCCCGATCGCACGACGACGGCAGAAAGAGCGATTGGGCTAATTCTCTAAATTCCAACTCTAGAATTCTATGCTGTATTCCCCATTTAAGCGACTCAAATCAACCCACTCTAGGCTCACTCATGTTTTCCTAGCTTCCATTTCCCTGTTCGTGCTTGCCACTATCCCCCTATTAACTACTCCTGACTCTCTCTTCCCAGCGATCGCTCAAACTACGGATGCTCGTAAAGCAGAGGGCGATCGGCTAATGCAGCAGGGCCAGCAACAGTATCAGACTAGCCAATTCCCCGCAGCGCTGAATTCTTGGCAACAGGCACTGCAAATTTATCGCGCTCTCAAAAACCGCCGAGGGGAGGGTGGGGCACTGGGCATTTTAGGATTGGCTTACCTCTCTTTGGGCAACGATGCCAAAGCCATTGAGTATTCACAGCAGAGTTTAGCCATCGCCCGCGAAATTAAAGACCGCAAGACGGAGGGTGTAGCATTACGCATTTTAGGACTCGCTTACTTCTATCAGGGCAACGATGCCAAAGCCATTGATTATTCACAGCAGAGTTTAGCCATCGCCCGCGAAATTAAAGACCGCAAAGGGGAGGGTTCGGTACTAGGCAATTTGGGAAATGCTTACTACTCTCTGGGCGACTATGCCAAAGCTATTGAGTATGGGCAGCAGAGTTTAGCCATCGCCCGCGAAATGAAAGACCGCGAAGGGGAGGGTTCGGTACTAGGCAATTTGGGAAATGCTTACATCAATCTAGGAAACGATGCCAAAGCCATTGAGTATGGGCAGCAGAGTTTAGCCATCGCCCGCG
This sequence comes from Microcoleus sp. K1-B1, assembly GCF_036704705.1. Lineage (NCBI taxonomy): Bacteria > Bacillati > Cyanobacteriota > Cyanophyceae > Oscillatoriales > Microcoleaceae > Microcoleus > Microcoleus sp. K1-B1. The sequence goes on from NZ_JAUBSH010000046.1 coordinate 4,328, forward strand.
AACTTAAAGACCGCAAAGGGGAGGGTGGGGCATTAGGCACTTTGGGAGTCGCTTACATCAATCTAGGAAACTATGCCAAAGCCACCGAGTATACACAGCAGTGGTTAGTCATCGCCCGCGAACTTAAAGACCGCAAAGGGGAGGGTGGGGCATTAGGCAATTTGGGAGCCGCTTACCTCTCTCTGGGCAACTCGGCCAAAGCCATTGAGTATTCACAGCAACAGTTAGCCATCGCCCGCGAAATTAAAGACCGCCAAGGGGAGGGTGTTGCACTCGGCAATTTGGGAGGTGCTTACCTAAAGCTTGGCTACGATGCCAAAGCCATTGAGTATATACAGCAGAGTTTAGCCATCGCCCGCGAACTTAAAGACCGCAAAGGGGAAGGTGAGGCAGTAGGCAAGTTGGGAGTCGCTTACCTATATGTGGGCGACTATGCCAAAGCCATTGAGTATTCACAGCAGTGGTTAGTCATCGCCCGCGAAATTAAAGACCGCCAAGGGGAGGGTGGGGCATTAGGCAATTTGGGAGCCACTTACCTAAAGCTGGGCGACTATGCCAAAGCGATTGAGTATTCACAGCAACAGTTAGTCATCGCCCGCGAAATTAAAGACCGCCAAGGAGAAGGTACGGCGTTCAACAACCTCGGAGGGTCGTTCTTAAAGGCTGGCAACCCCACAGAATCTGAAAAAATGCTCGTGAATGCGATTCAAGTTTGGGAATCGATGCGGCAAATGCTCGGCTCCAACCATGCCAATAAAATCTCCATCTTTGAAGAACAAGCTCGCACCTATCGCGTTCTACAACAAGTCCGAGTGGCTCAGAATAACCCGATCTCCGCTTTAGAAATTGCCGAACGGGGACGTGCCCGTGCCTTTGTCGATCTCCTGACAGAACGCTTATCTTCAGGTTCTACCAATCCGGTGATTAACACTTCTCCCAACCAAGATCAAATCCGCCAAATAGCCAAAGCACAGAACGCCACTTTGGTGCAGTATTCCATCATCTACGACGAGTTCCAGATTCAGGGCAAACAACAAACGCGAGAATCCGCGCTCTACATTTGGGTGATTCAACCCACGGGCGAAATTACCTTCCGTGAGGTTGACCTCAAACCCCTTTGGCAACAGCACAAAGCCTCTCTAACCGATCTAATTATTGGCAATCAGGAGTTTCTTGCCGTTCGCAGTCGCAGCAGCCTGAGCTCCACCCAACCCCAACCCAACTTACCGACGCTGCATCAACTGCTGATTGACCCAATTGCCAGTCTCCTACCAAAAGATCCCAATGCTCATGTCATTTTCATTCCTCAACGTTCACTGTTCCAAGTACCTTTCCCCGCCCTCCTTGATGCCAACGGTACTTACTTAATCGAAAAACACACGATTCTCACCGCCCCTTCGATTCAAGTTTTGGATTTGACTCGACAGCAACGGCAGAAGTTAGTACAGAATCCAGCCAACGATCGCGGTAATGCTCTAGTATTGGGCAATCCTACGATGCCGAGCGTGTCTCCCTCTCCAGGAGAACCCAAACGGCAATTGTCTCCTCTACCTGGGGCCCAAGCTGAAGCGATCGTGATCGCGCCTCTGCTCAACACCCAAGCCATTACAGGCGCACAAGGGACAAAAGCTGCGATCGTCCAAAAAATGCCCCAAGCATCGATTATTCACTTAGCAACGCATGGATTGCTTGATGATGTAAATGGATTGGGAAGTGCGATCGCCCTGGCTCCTTCTGGTACTGACAACGGCTTATTGACCGCAGAAGAGATTTTTGACATGAAACTGCAAGCAAGCTTAGTCGTTTTGAGTGCTTGCAACACTGGAGAAGGCAGGATTACCGGGGATGGCGTGATTGGTTTGTCGCGCGCTTTGATTTCGGCAGGCGTTCCCAGCGTGATTGTTTCTTTATGGGCGGTTCCCGATGCGCCGACATCGGAATTGATGCAGGCATTTTATCACAACTTGCAAAATAATCCCGACAAAGCGCAGGCATTGCGGCAAGCAATGTTAACTACGATGAAAACTCATCCCCAGCCGCGAAATTGGGCGGCATTTACTTTGATTGGGGAGGCAGAGTAAGGATGATCGCGACAAGCAGATTACAGAGTACGATCGGGGATAATAACCATTACCGCGAAACTGGCGGCTGCAAAACTTTAGCATCCTTTGCTATTTCCGCTGACTCCAAAACCTCCTCTAAAACCGGAGAAGGAATCGGCACTTCTTCAACTACCTGATGCTTTTCCAAAGTCAAGCGAGACTGCGACGAACCAGACAATCTTTTCAACAATTTCGGTGTCGGATCGTACAGCAAATAAATAATTCGATCGCCTGCTTGCCAAATCTGGGTCGCCGAGACTACTTGCAAATACCCCTGCCTTTCCAGCAGCAGCGGCGCTAACTCCCCGGCTTTAACTAAAGCTTGTAAGTGAGCAATCTGAAACTGCAATCCCTCTGTTTTTAACTCAGTTTCCCCCAATTTCACTTCGCCGTCGCTCAAATATTCGTTCCAATCCTTCAGCGACAAATCGGAGACAAAAGCTTGATTGATTTTACTCTGATTAGCAGGCGTATTTGCTTGCGGATCTTTGGGGAATATTGCCAAAACCCTCGGCGGTGCAAACTCTTCGGCTGCTCTCTGAGCTAACACTAAGTTTACCTCGCCGTTGTTAGTCATTGCCAGAAAAGTTCCCATCGACTCCAGTCCGGCTTCTTCTAACACGCTGTGATCCAGAGCACTGCTCAAAAACACGCGCAAACCCTCTCGTTCTGCTTGCGCGCAAGCTTCGGGATTTGTGTCGATAATTGCCACCGATTCTCCCCGTTCTTGAAACAAGCGAGCAATTAATCTGCTCAAAGGATTTGACCCCACAATTGCAGCACCGGTTGCGGATTTTGAGGTGATGCCCAAAAGTTGAGCGATCGCTCCGGCCGTTAGTCCCTGGACGAAAACTGTCATAATAATTGTTAGGAAAACTAAGGCTTTAATCGAGTCGCCGCCGTTGATTCCCCGCTGGGTGAGCAAAATTGCAAATAAAGATGCGATCGACGCTGAGACAATTCCCCTCGGCGCTACCCAACAAACAAATAATTTCTGCCGCCAATTCAGTCCGCTGTTCCAAGTACACAGCCAAACGTTGATCGGCCGCACTACCCACATTAAAGCTAAAACTGTAAACAAACTTCCCCAACCGAGGGCGACCACACTAGCGAGGGATAAATCGGCCGCCAGCAGCACGAACAGCATGGAAATAGCCAGGACTGTGAGTTGACCTTTAAACCTCCTCAGCAGCCTTTCTTCCGGCACAGCAGCGGCTCTGAGGACGATGCCGGATACCACTGTTGCCATCAGTCCCGATTCGCTGCGGATTTCTTCTGCTAACCCGAAAAATCCCCACAAACCGGCTAAAACTACTAAGTTTTTGAGGTCTTCTGAGAGAAATTGCGATCGCTTGAGAATGAATCCCAGCAGCCAACCTCCCGCAACTCCGATGACGGCGCCAACTAATAGTCGCACGATTAAATCTCGGAACAAAACCACCAAATCAGCATTGCCGTTCAAAATAATATTCAGCACCAAGACTGCCAGAATTGCCCCGACAGGATCGATTAAAACGCCTTCTGCTTCTAGCAAGGCGGCAACTTTTTTGTCAACGGATACTTGTTTGAGCAAAGGGCCGATTACTGTCGGGCCGGTGACGACTACTAGAGAAGCATACAAAAATGCGATCGGCCAGGGAAATTCCCCCAACCAGTGTGCGGCCATTCCGCCGCCAATTAGCGTAATTAAAGTGCCTACGGTAACTAAATTGCGGATGCTGCCGGAAAGTTTGCCCAAATCTCGCAATTCCAAATTCAAGCCGCCTTCAAACAGAATTAAAGCTACGCAAAGGGATACCATAACTTCCAAACCGCTGCCCAGCAGATTCGGGTGCAGCACTCCCAAGCAGTCTGGGCCGGCTAAAATGCCAAACAACAGCAAAAAGACGATCGCCGGAACTTTCAGATAGGCGGCGATAACTTGAGCGCTGATGCCACAGATGACGGTCATGACCATCAACAGGGTGATGTTAAAGGGGATTTCCATAGATATAATTGTTACAGGCTGCCCGCTTAGTTTTAAATGTTCGATCGCGGGTAATTGGAGTGCAGGCGCTATTTTCGGCGCAGCTTACAAACTCGGCACGGCCCTGGATTTTTCCCAATAAGATTAAAAAACCTTGATAGTCGCTATAACTTTATCAGATAATTCTCTTGGCGTCAAAGATGCGAGTAAGCTGTAGCTAAGCTGTTGCGGCATTTAAAGGGTATGTCAAAAAAAATTAAAGTCTTGTGGGGAGTAGGGGTTGGGCGTCCCGCCCGCCCTGAATATACAATTTAAATGCGCGACAGCTTAAGCCAGAGATTGTCTGTTATGTTCGAGAGTCCGATGGGGATGCGGGGACAGAGGGAGAGGATTTGACGAATTTTAATGGGGAGTCAATCGATTTTAGATTTTAGATTAAAGCATTGAAGTATTGACCCCACGGATAAATTCGGGGGGCAAGTTTCATCGGATAAGCTGTTGCGGCATTTAAATGGTATGTCAAAAAATTTTAAAGTCTTGTGGGGAGTAGGGGTTGGGCGTCCCGCCCGCCCTCAATCTACAATTTAAATGCGCGACAGCTTACAGGTTTTTTATTTCTGGGTACTGAGTCTGCTTTCGGAATAAATCCGGGGGCTTGTATCCTGGATGCTTTTGGTCAATCTCCAATTAAAAAGCTCACATCTCAAATCGAGCGCCCCCAGACTCATCTTTAGAGTAGAGTTTCCATCTAAAATCCCAAGATTCATCTGTAGAGTCAATCTACAATCTATAATCTAATCGATCGTTCCCACACTCATCTTTAGAGTAGAGTTCCCATCTAAAATTTTACATCACAAGATTCATCTGTAGAGTCAATCTAAAATCTATAATCTATAATCGACTCGCATTCTGCCACCGGCGAAAAAACTCTGATAGAATGGTCGGCGAAATTCGCCCTTCCAGCCAATCTAAAGCCTGGTTTTGCTGGGGTGCGGCCCGATAAAATTTGCACGCATCTATCAGCCGAATCGGAGAATTAGTGACAGATTGAGAGCGCCATTTTTGTGCAAACTCGGTAATAATAGCTGGAGAAAGTTGTTTTTGCAGCCAATCTAAAGCTTGGTCTTGTTGTGCTAAACCGCGATAAAATTTGCCCACATCTATCAATCGCAAATTACTGTCTGGAGGTAAGGTAGTTGCCCGCCATTTTTGAGCAAATTGCCCTAAAACAGAGGGAGTAACCTGACTTTGCAGCCAAATTAAGGCAGTATCTTGGCTAGCCTTAGCTTGATAAGACGAGAATACCTGAGTCAGCCGCACGTCTGAGATGGGAGTGGGAGTCGGAGAAGGAGTCGGCTGCGGGACGGGTGTCGGGGCTGGAGGGGGGACAATTACTTTGGGAGATTTTCGCATCAAAGCGGCCCAGGTTTTTAGGCTGGCAATGCCGTCTGGATTGAGACCTTGAGATTTCTGAAATGAGATGAGCGCCGCTGTGGTGGTGGCTCCAAATTTGCCGTCCATCGCGCCTTGATAGAAACCTTTAATTCTTAATTCCCTCTGGATGTCTGCAACTTTATAACTTACGGCGCCTTCTCGGACGCTTTCATAAATATTGGTGTCTACATTGCCCGATACGCCGGAGACGCTGCCGCTGTCGCTGTACTGCCAAAAAGTCCAAGTTTTCCAGCCGCCGGGAACCCAAGGTTCCTCAGCACTGGTATAGTGAGCAATCCACAGCGGGTAATCGGCAAACCGTGTTGTCCCCAGGTTGTCCCAGAAACCGGGGTAGGTGTAGATAATCGGCCGCATCAACGTGGCTTTTTCGACTGCTTCTAACCAAATTGCGGCTCGATCGCACAATTGAGTCGCAGTCAAACCGCCTGTAGTTTCGATATCCAAGACTGGCGGCAAATCCCCCGCTTCGAGTTTTACAGTTTTCAAGAACAAATCTATTTGTCCTTGAATGCTGCTTGCAGGTCGAAAAAAGTGGTAAGCACCGCGTTGAATCCCCGCCGCTTTCATCGCCACCCAATTGCGAGCGAAAGTTTGGGCAACGAACGTTGCACCCTCGGTCGATTTGACAAAACTGAAGGTGATACCATCCCGGGCAACTGCTGACCAATTGACATTGGGCTGGTAGTCGGAAACATCTATACCGCGAATACTCATATGACGAAGAGTGGAGAAAAGCTGGTTTACTCTGAAGCAGCGACTCGATTAAGGGTACATTAAATTGTAATGCTAAGTCGCTAATTGTTTTTTTTGCAGGGGAGATGGTGCAAATGAACTTCGATCGAATAGAGCCCGGCCCTGGTCAAGAGTCTGTTTGGGATTACCCACGTCCCCCTCGGCTTGAGGAATCGACCAAACACGTACAGATAATTTTTAATGGAGTGACGATCGCCGACACGCGCCGTCCTCAGCGGGTATTGGAGACCAGTCACCCTCCTGCCTACTATATCTGCCCCGATGACATCAAAATGGAATATTTGCACAAAACTTTACGGGGTTCTTGGTGCGAGTGGAAGGGACAAGCCGGTTATTACACTGTGACGGTAGAGTCGAAAGAAGTAGTAAATGCTGCTTGGTTTTATCCCAATCCTAATCAGGTTTTTGCAGCTATTAAAGATTATGTGGCTTTTTATCCAAGCAAGATGGATGCCTGTTATGTGGACGGGGAATTAGTGCAATCTCAACCAGGGGATTTTTACGGCGGCTGGATTACCAAAGATATTGTCGGCCCGTTTAAGGGAGGGCCTGAAACTTGGGGGTGGTGAGGGAAGGTTTAGTTTTGAATTTTGAGTGGACAACTGGGGCAGAAACCACGTTTTTTTATGCAAAACCTCGTTACAGCCTCGACCCGGTTTAAAAACCAGGTTTTTTGAGTTTTTGTGCGCCGTCAATGAGTTGAGTAATGGCGCAGAAATCAGTTTTTTTTACGCCGTAAGAAGCCCATCGTAAAAAAATTAGTAAAAAATAGAGAATTATTCAATAAATCTGTAATTTAGGAACCAGGAATCAATGCCATGCAGCTACGGCAAAAACTAACGCTGCTGCTTATTCCATTCTTAAAAAGAGTGTAGTAAACAATACAACGAATGGCAACAAATAAATACTAATATAGCAATCCTCGCATCAGTTTCAATAACTGGTTAACTTCCAAGCTCTGCCTGGGAACCGATGTAAGCGAGGCTCTGCCTCGGCCCAGACTATCGAGGCTCTTCCTCCGGATATGCGTTACCAGGAAGAGCCTGGTAACGAGTATAATCATTTAGGATTGCTATATAAGTTAATAGTTGACACTAGCTTTGTTGCTGCTTTATTATTTATTCGGATCTGCGCTGTGTCTGTTGAATTTATTGAGCCGTCTAACTCGGCAGAAAACTCACCCCAAAATTTATCTTTAGAGTCTACTCTTAAGGATCTGGCTCTATTCAATTTTCAGGTTGACTCCTCATATCTCGCCAAAGAAGTAGCTCGGTTGTTTCAATCTCACCCGCTGCTTCCGGGAGTTATCTTGACCGTAAATGGCGAATTTTTAGGGATGATATCGCGTCGGCGATTTATGGAACGCATGAGCCGACCTTACGGAGTAGATATATTTGCTTGCAGACCGATTATAGCCTTGTATCAAATAGCTCAAACCGATAGTTTGATTTTACCAGGAGTAGCCTTAATTGTCATGGCAGCTCAGCGCTCCGTGCAGCGACCGCCGGAACTGCTTTACGAGCCGATTGTTGTACAGTTAGAACCTCAAGTTTACCGACTTTTAGACGTGCATCAACTCTGGGTAGCTTTATCCCAAATTCACCAACAAGCTACTTGGTCTATGAGCGAACTTTATTACAATTTATCGCTTACGCAATCCGAGCTAGAAGCAGCTAATTCTCAATTAAAAGCAGCTAATTCCGAATTGTATCGCCTTGCCAACTTAGATGGCTTAACTCAGATTGCCAACCGCCACTGTTTTAACGAATACTTACAGAAAAAATGGCAAGAATTGGGAGAAGCAGCAGCAGAACTATCTTTGATTTTATGCGATGTTGACTTTTTTAAGAGATACAACGATACTTACGGACATCAGGCGGGAGATGCTTGTTTGCAACAGGTAGCCAAAACTATTGTTGAGGCTGTAAATTACTCAGCAGGCGCAGTTTCGGGGGAGACTCTGGTAGCTCGTTACGGAGGTGAAGAATTTGCGGTAATTTTACCCCGCACTTCGTCCGAAATAGCTGTTTGGATTGCAGAGCAAATTCGAGTGGGCGTAAAAAAACTAGAAATCGAACACCTTAATTCAGCGGTGTGTTCTTTCGTGACGCTGAGTTTGGGGGTAGCGAGCACGTTTCCTCAGCCCGAAACTTCTCAGGAAAACCTGCTTGCAGCGGCAGACCGTTCGCTTTATCAAGCTAAACACCGAGGGCGCGATCGAGTGATTTTAGATTTTAGATTTTAGATTGGAAAAAGCGATCCACGAATTTATCCGTGGGCTTGTTTAACCCTCTTTTGTCACTCTACGCAGAGGAAAAGTGGAAATAAGGGATATTGAGGTTTTGAAAAATTGAACGAGTTAAATTATTGACAAGCATTTGAAGTTTAAAAAAGCCCTCAGATAACTTAGGAACATTAAAAACTTGTAGCCAAGGTTTAATAAAGTTAAATAGTACCAATGGTTGAAGTATTAAACGGAGGTTGTTAAGAATATTCTTCCACCCATTTCCTTGATCTCACCAAGGATGTAATGAAAAATTAGATTCAGATTGTGGTGGTAATTTTAGCAGTTGTTCAGAGTGGAGACTAACGAGCAAATAAGCGCTAAAAATAATTTCCCACCATTTTTCTATTTGTGGATAATTAGTTAAGCGAAAATCGGCCCATCCTAATTCGTTTTTACTTTGCTTTAAACCATATTCTACCCAAGTTCTTAAACCATAAAAATTACCTACTTCTCGGGGTGTAATGTTAGGAAATTTACTCATTACATACCAAGTAGTGTTTTTGGGAAGCTCCTCTTTATCAGTTGTGATTTGCCAATATTTAATTTCCGGATTATCACCACAAATAATCTCTCTTATATATCTGTCTTCCGAGCTTAAATCAGAGAAGACACGTTTGAATTTTTGCCACTTTGAATATTTGACGTTCGCGTCTGTAACTCCCCATGCTTTGTGGTTAGAGCGAATTGCCACAATAAAATTTAGATTCAATTCCTCTAGTATTTGAATAAAATTTTTACGGCTCTCTCCGTATAAACTATCGGCTAGGACAAGATTAAATTTAAATCCCATCGCACGCAATTGTTTGATCATTTTCGCGGCAATTTCAGGTTTAGTTAGGTATTCATCTCCTGGTTGCAGTCTTTCTCTCGGTTTATAAACTTCAAATAATAGAGGAAAAGTCATGCCAGAGCAAACACCATACGCTGTAACTGCAACGATACCATTATCTGTTTTACCTAAGTTTCCAATGTACTGTCGTTTTACATAATCAGTCGTATCCCCCTTTTTTTTATCTCCGGTCTCATCAATTATTAGTACTATTGGGCGCCCTTGAAGTACATATAGTATTAATTCTAATCGTTGCTGACTTAATTCTTTTACATCCCAAGGTGATTGTGTTAAAAAATGGTGTAAGGCTTGATGATTATCTAGCCCTATAACTTTCGCTATTGATGGTAGTGTTTTGCGTTTTATGTCTGATATCATACCGACATGTAAGTACTTAAAAGCTTCAAAGCTCCTAACTTCTGGAAATATGTTTTGGTAAATTTGACAGTATTCATCTATAAATTTGACTGTGGGTACTGGTTTACGAGGCTCTACCATAGGACTGGCAATGCTTTTGGGGTGTGTCACTGCTTATACTACCACGAGAGTGACAAAAGAGGGTTAATGGTTTCGATCACAGATTGTCTGGCAAATCGCCGATCGACCTGCCGATCCTAGCCAGCAATTTTTCCAAAGCTTTCATCTGCTTGACGGTGAACGTGGGTACATTCTTTCCCAACTCCCAACGACTGATTGTTTGCGACGAAACGCCAAGCTCTCGCGCCAAATCTTCCTGACTCATCTCCAGTTCTTCCCTGAGCTTCTTCAAATGCGACTCTTCATTTTCAGGTCGCGGAACGGGCTTTTTCGGCATATCCTCGATCGCACATTTTTTCTATAAGATGCTTAAGCATCTTGACTAAACAATAAATTAGACCTATTGCAAAATAATTTTGTGCTATTATAGAAAGTTTAGACAATTTTTAAATCTAGCAGGGTGGGCAAGTTTAAGGAGATGCCAATCAACCCAATAATTCCAATTTTGACCTAAACTTGAGCAAACTTTTAAGTATAACACATATTTTTTTTGCAAGAGGTCTATTGATTAGACAGTTTTGGAAAGGAGCATGAATCGATTATGCCTTACCAACAGCGTCTGAATTCCTAGGTTATTGTTCGCCAGCTTCCCAATTGACAATAGAAGCGTCGTGGGTCGGTTTCGCAGTTGGTCGGATTTGGACAAGTATTTAGCTTAAACGTGTGCAATACTGCCTATAAAATTTGATCTGGCGATCGTCCCCTTTCTACAAAGACTCGCACCAAGCACGTTCTGCCGTCCAGTGTCTGTCTGAAGATTCATAAATCCTCAACCCATCCAACCCGGCATTTTCGATCATCTCCTCAACTTCATCCAGCGTAAATGCTGCTTGCAACGAATCGCTGAATAACTGTTTCTGATGCGCGTTGCAATCTCCCGCATACAGATTGACTAAATTATCCCTGATTTCCGCTTTTTCCGGCCGCAGCAAATCCCGCAAAAAAATTGCTCCCTGCGGCTTCAACACCCGCTTGACTTCCTGCAAAAACGGCAGCGGATCGGGCAAATGGTGGATAATGCTGTTGGAAATCACCATGTCAAAATAATTGTCAGGGTAAGGCATTGCCTTAGCATCGATTAATTCGAGACTAATTTGCGATCGCACGCCCGCCTTTTCCACATTTTGGGCCCCGACTTTCAGCATATTGGCCGACAAATCAATGCCAGTCAATTTCCATGCTGGCCGCATTTGACAAAGTGCGATCGGAATTCTCGCCGTACCCGTCCCCGCATCCAAAACGTTTCCAAAAACTGGCCCCAAGGCCGCAGCACTCTGAGCAAAAGCAGCATTAACCTCAGTAAAGTCCATCGAATCGTATTCGATCGCCTCTTCCAAGGAATCCATCACTTCCGGTTCCAAAACTCGCTGCATAAAATTTATCTCGTTATCTGGAATGTCCATATATGGGCTGAGTTTTGCCTGCAAAAGCTCGACTAACTCCGGTTCCATATATTGGTAATTGTCCGGGATTTGCAGGCAAATAACTTTCTTGCCTTCGAGACTTTGCGGAAATTTGCTGCGAAGTCGATCGCCATGCTTCTTCTCCATCACAAATATCCAATCTGCCCAGCCCAGCAAACCCTCAGTTACTCTAACTCTTGCACCTTTTTCCGTTCCCGCCGATCGCACGCTGTAGCCACTAACCTTCTGGTATATCTTCTCGGCAGTCAAACTTCTCCACTTATTCTGACTGCACACAAACAATATCTTGATTTTCTCCATCTAGACACAATTATAAAATTCTATGTTTATCCTGGCACGGGCGTCCCGCCTGTGCTTCCGAAGCGGTTAAAAATTTCCTTCTAATTTCCCCCCGCTTGCACCTTCCATACCACAAATACTGTATTTTGTCAAATCTGGCAAAATCTGCGTTACAATTCTTAAACCATAAAATGCTGATTTTGCATAAAAAATTGTACTTATTACATTTGCGAATTCGTTAATTTTACGCTTTTAAAAGCTTGCAGCCTCAAAAACGTAAATTAGTCATAATGCCCCTGGATTGTGAAAATCGTACCACAAGCCTCAAAGCAAGTAAATAGGTAAAATAATTGAGAATGAAGTCAATAATTTTGGTCGTCTTTAGATTTTCTTAAGAATTGAGAGGTCAAAATAGATCGAACATTTAAAACTAAATCGACTTTTAGATTGTTTTTGCTTATTAAAGTAGCTGGAATTGCCCCGAAGACCGATCGACCCTCAACAATAGATATAGATGCTCGATCGCACAATGGCATCCCACCAAACTCGATCGAACTCTGCTAGAATTAGTAAAACGAAGTCGTTATGAGTTTAATTAAATAGCTATGACCAACGAAACCGTAGAAAACCTAGTAATTATCGGCTCAGGCCCTGCAGGCTACACAGCAGCAATCTACGCAGGTCGGGCAAATCTGAAACCCATAGTCTTTGAAGGCTACCAAGCGGGAGGTGTCCCCGGCGGTCAACTGATGACCACCACAGAAGTCGAAAACTTTCCCGGCTTTCCCGAAGGCATCACCGGGCCAGAACTCATGGATCGGATGAAAGCTCAAGCAGTGCGCTGGGGTGCCGAATTATACACAGAAGATGTAATTTCGGTGGATTTGACCAAGCGTCCGTTTACAGTGCGATCGGAAGACAGAGAAATTAAAACCCACACCATAGTAATCGCTACAGGCGCGACGGCTAAAAGGCTGGGGCTGCCTAGCGAACACATATTTTGGAGTCACGGCATTTCGGCCTGTGCGATTTGCGACGGCGCTACCCCACTTTTTAAAGGAGTAGATTTAGCTGTAATCGGCGCGGGCGACACCGCAGCGGAAGAATCTATTTATTTGACAAAATACGGCTCTCACGTACATATGCTGGTGCGGCGCGATCAAATGCGCGCCAGCAAAGCCATGCAAGACCGAGTGCTGAGCAATCCCAAAATTACCGTGCACTGGAACACCGAAGCAGTGGATATCTTGGGCGAACCGGGCGGCAAAATGGACGGGGTGAGAATTAGAAATATCGAGACCGGCGCCGAGAGCGATTTGCTGGTTAAAGGATTGTTTTACGCGATCGGTCACACTCCCAACACTCAACTGTTCCAAGGTCAGCTAGAACTCGACGAAGTAGGCTATATCGCCACCAAACACGGTTCGGTAGAAACCAGCGTCGAGGGAGTTTACGCCGTCGGCGACGTGCAAGACCACGAGTTTCGCCAAGCCATCACCGCAGCCGGCAGCGGTTGTATGGGTGCGATGCTGGCAGAACGTTGGCTGTCAGTTAATGGTTTAACGCAGGAATTCCATCAAACCGAGGAATCCGAGCAACCCACAGCAGCGCCGGAAGCTCAAAAAGTACGCAAAACCAGCGCGAACTTTGATATCAACGACACGCGCCACGAAGGAGGCTATGCTTTGCGGAAGTTGTTCCACGATAGCGATCGACTGATTGTGGTCAAATATGCTGCTCCGAGTTGCGGGCCTTGCCACAGCCTCAAGCCGATTTTGAGCAAAGTAGTAGATGAGTTCGAGGGCAAAATCCACTACGTCGAAATTGACATTGAAGAAGATCCAGAAATTGCTGAAAATGCTGGCGTGATTGGTACGCCGACTATTCAGTATTTCAAAGACAAAGATTTGGTAGCTGAGCTCAAGGGAGTTAAGCCGAAAAGCCAGTACCGCGAGTTAATTGCCAGTAATTTGTAGAAAGGCAAATTAGCGAAGACTTTTTAACCGCAGATATCAGCGGATGAACACAGATAAACGCAGATAAGATTACATCTGCGTTTATTTGTGTTCATCTGCGGTTCAAAAGTCTTCCTATGGTTTCCGGTAAATATTGATATGCTGATGAAAACAAATCTGACGCACGAATTATCAATTATGGCTCAAAGCCGCCTCCGACTACCGCGATTTCTCAACAGTGCCTCACCGTCAAGCCTCTCAATGAAAATGATGTGGGCAGGTTTGACAATAACTGCCGTGTTTATATTGGTAGCCACTTTGTCTCCAGCTATGCAAGCTTGGGGATGGCTGCAAAATCCTACCGAGGCTTTGATTAACCCCATCCACGAACCGCCGTCGGCGAATTATTGGTTTGGTACTAGCCGCAGCGGTTACGATGTGTTTTCCCGCACGCTGTTTGCTTCTCGCGCGGCTTGGCAAGTGGTAATTTTAGCCACTGCTTTGAGTTTGTTTATCGGTGTGCCGCTGGGTTTGGTTAGCGGTTATTTGGGCGGTAAGCTCGATCGAGTGTTGTTATTTTTAATGGATACAATTTATACTTTGCCGGGGCTGCTACTTTCTTTGACGCTAGCGTTTGTAGTGGGAAAAGGAGTTTTGAATGCTGCGATCGCCCTGAGCATTTCCTACATCCCTCAATACTACCGCGTCGTCAGGAATCATACCGTCAGCGTCAAAACCGAATTGTTTGTCGAAGCTGCGCGAGCAATGGGTGCTGACACTTGGACAGTGCTTTCGCGCTACCTGTTTCTGAATGTGATTCAGAGCGTACCGGTGCTGTTTGCGCTCAACGCTGCCGATGCAATTTTAACATTAGGAGGTTTGGGATTTCTCGGATTAGGACTTCCCGAAGCAACTCCCGAATGGGGACACGACTTGCGTTTAGCTTTAGATGCGCTACCTACTGGCATTTGGTGGACAGCTTTGTTTCCCGGTTTGGCGATGACTTTAATGGTGGTGGGACTGTCTTTGGTGGGGGAAGGATTAAACGAGTTTGTTAACCCTCGCCTGCGGAATCAGCAGTAATCTGTCTCGCGGTTAAATTAATTTCGCAGTCAGGACTTTAGTGCTTATTCAGCAATATAAAGACAACTGGAGTCCTGACTACAAACACACGCTATAAAGATATGGTAATATCGCCCCGATTAATTACTCAATCTTTCTCTCAATCAGGCGAAGTCTTTCTAGTAAACCTTCGTTGGGTTGTCAATATAGACAGGGAGCGGAAATTTTTCTTGATAGCTTCATCCCCTAACGGTCAAGCCACATAATTTAAACCAGCGTAGAGGATAAAGCGAGACTCTGTGCTTTCTGATGACACGCTGTAAATAATAACAAAATTTTGAGCATCGCACCAACGTCCTACCGTTCCATTTCTTTAAGCGCATCCTGCGGTTTAGGCATTCTCTAACAATAGCAAGCACATCGCTAACTGGGTAAATTTTTCTTCCCTGGCGGAGTTATCATCTGCAGGCAGTTGCATCAACGTCCGCTGGGGATTTTTTTCCGTCTGCTTGAAATTATCAAGACAATTCGGGAATCCTACCTAAAATTGATGGAAGGAGTTTATTGAATCTTCACACTGTCACAATGTATTTAAAGGAATCGTGAAGTTATACTTCCGGGAGATGTCGAATTGTATTGTTTGTGAGACCGTGCGATCGCGCAAGTGCGAACCGAAAGCCAAAAAATTTTAGAGTAGTCCGCAGCCTAGAGTTGCGTGGCGGGTTAACTCTCAGTAGAATTTATCCTGGTGGTTTTTGCCATTGACGCGACAAACTCGTGTCGAACTGCTTAAATAAGAATGTGACGTTAAGAACTTAATGTGATTTAACGTCAAAATTAAACCCAATTTCTGAGATTTGAGCTAACTTAACAATGAAAGCCCCTGTTGCACTACTCAACCCGCAACGCTTCATAGGGGGTCAGAGTCGGTCTCTAATCCAGAGTTGCCGGCTTAAAACTAAAGCTACGAGCTTTATTCAATCGCAGATTGCGTATGATTCAATTCAGGGAAACAGGGTAATGATGGGTGTATCTACACGGATTGTATTGGTTCCAATTTGGGCAACTCAAAAATTGTCTGCTAACTGTCTGGCCAACTACGCCGCAGCCGTTCACCCAGATATACGCAGAAAACAGTGCCGTTTGATCGTGCCAAAGTTTTTGCGGGCCGTTCTCAGGATTTAGCAGAGCTGGACATGAGTTAGTATTGTCAAGCTAAGCTGACAGAGTTTCCTAGTTCTTGACCAACAATGGAAAACAACTTCCATTTTTTGTGAGAAAGGCTACAATCGGAAAGGTCTTGGCAAGATCCGATTCTCCCCGTTTGGTGCTTCAACCCTCTGCTGTTGCATTTGAGGCAGCAGACGGATATCCAAGGTGGCGAAAATTTCCCGTGCAACTGTCATGTCTGACAACCAGAGTGAAAGCAAGGCAAATCAAAAGTTCGACACCTCGAATACAAAAGTTAGACGGTTCCGTGCAGGAAAACTTGTACGGGTAAAAGCTCGAAGTACCGAGTAAAAAAGCCAGTATTTTTAGAAGTGCGATCGATCGCACTTCATGGTTTGCTTCTCTGGGCCAGGTATCGCAGATGATGTGGTAACTCGCTCCGAAAGAAAAAGCCTCAAGCTCAATTTAAGGTCGCGATGTTAAAATCTGCGAGCAATTGAATGCGCTGGCTGCTTCAAACCAGAACTCGAACCGTGACTCATAAAACAGGTGCAGTTTCGGTAACAGATTCAGCTAGCAGACCGAAAATCCCACTATTTTTTCCTGCGGGAATGTCAATACTGGCTAACTTGTCTAAACTACAAACAGACACTATTCCACTGTTATTTATTCTTTAATTCAGGAGCATGAGGAAGACGGCATGATCCAGGCTAACACCGTACTCGAAACCACAATTACACCGGAAATGGAAACACTCGAGTTGCTTCGGGGCGCCGAAAGCGTTCTACCTGAGAGCGAGTTAGAACTCTTTATCGACGAAGAAGACGATCGAGAAGAATTCTTAGACTCTCAATCTGAGGACGACCCTAAAGCTGGCAAAGGCGCCAAAGCCCGCCGTCGGGCTCAGGCAAAGAAAAAGCATTATACTGAAGACTCTATTCGTCTTTACCTGCAAGAAATCGGTCGGATTAGACTGCTGCGAGCTGACGAAGAGATTGAACTAGCGCGCAAGATAGCAGATTTGCTGGAATTAGAGCGAGTTCGAGAACAACTGCTCGAAGAGTATAACCGCGAACCCAAAGACAGCGAATGGGCTAATGCTGTAGATATGGCACTTCCTGCATTCCGTCACCGACTCCACGTCGGCCGTCGGGCCAAGGAAAAAATGGTGCAATCAAACCTGCGTTTGGTCGTGTCGATCGCCAAAAAATACATGAATCGCGGTTTGTCTTTCCAAGATTTGATTCAGGAAGGCTCTTTGGGTCTGATCCGGGCCGCTGAAAAATTCGACCATGAAAAAGGCTACAAGTTTTCTACCTACGCAACTTGGTGGATACGTCAAGCCATCACCCGGGCAATTGCCGACCAATCCCGGACTATCCGCCTGCCGGTTCACCTTTACGAAACCATCTCGCGGATCAAGAAAACTACCAAACTCCTGTCTCAGGAAATGGGTCGCAAGCCTACGGAAGAAGAAATTGCTACCCGCATGGAGATGACGATCGAGAAGTTGCGGTTCATTGCTAAGTCCGCACAGTTGCCCATCTCTCTAGAAACTCCGATCGGCAAAGAGGAAGACTCGCGTCTGGGAGACTTTATTGAATCTGACGGGGAAACACCCGAAGATCAAGTCTCGAAAAACTTGCTCAGGGAAGACTTGGAAAGCGTTTTGGATACTCTCAGCCCCCGCGAACGGGATGTACTGCGGCTGCGTTACGGCTTAGATGACGGACGGATGAAGACCTTGGAGGAAATTGGTCAAATCTTTAACGTCACCCGCGAGCGGATTCGCCAAATCGAGGCTAAAGCCCTGCGGAAGTTGCGCCATCCCAACCGGAACAGCATCTTAAAAGAATATATCCGCTAGAGTAATTTGCTAGCATCACCCAAAAGAGTGATTCGCACTCTTTTGGGGGGGAGACCCCGCGCCCCGGTTTGAGCTATAGCTGTTAAAGTTTGTGCTGCTAACTGCCCGGAGCAAGTGGCTATTTGCCACCCACATCGCGCTGCCAAAATTTAGGGAGTCCGTGACGGAACTCCCAAGCTTTGCAGTGTCACAAAAGCCTTAACTAGAAAATTACATTACGCCCCAAAAGTGAAGCAAGCCTTGACCGGAAACCAATTCGATGATGACAGCGGCAGAGAAACCAATCATCGCCAAACGACCGTTCCAATTTTCGGCTCCTTCGCTGAAGCCCCAGTTCCAAGCGTTGCGTTTTTGTTCTTGCATAGTGCGAACTCCTTTCGTTAACTTTTGTAAGTAAGGCTTATGTAAATAAATATAACATTGACTTGAAAAAAGTACGAACTTGTGAAATTGATATCGGTAACAACGGTCGATCGACCTTGAGGATTTTACCTAACAGGAAAAATAGCCAACTCTGTATCAGGATCGAACAAGTGAATTTTGTCATGGGCGATGGCCAGCCAAAGCTCCTCGCCAACTCGGATCGATCGCTCAGGAGGAACCCGCACTTGCATCCGCACCGCCGGAGCATCCGTCAAACAAACCCCCAAATAAGTTTCATGTCCCAAAGCCTCTACAATTTCCACTTGTACCGAAAGATTTTTGGTAGCCGGAGGGTTAATGCTCAGATGTTCCGGGCGAATGCCCAAAATTAGGCCTCGCCCGTCATATTGTTGTAGACTTTTTGCCCAAATATCGGGTAAAGTAAAGCGAAATTGCGGGTGAGAAATCAACAGCGGAGCACTAAATTCCACCGCCAAAAAATTCATCGGCGGAGAACCGATAAACTCAGCCACAAACAGATTAGCCGGCTTGTTGTAAAGCTCTAGAGGTTGAGCTACTTGCTGAATCTGGCCGACCTTCATAATAGCAATCCGATCGCCCATAGTCATCGCCTCAGTTTGGTCGTGAGTTACATAAATAGTTGTAGTTCCCAACTGTCGCTGCAACTGCACAATTTGCGATCGAGTTTCCGCCCTCAATTTTGCATCCAGATTCGATAGCGGTTCGTCCATCAAAAAAACTTCAGGATTCCTAGCCATCGCCCTACCCAAAGCTACCCGCTGCTTTTGCCCTCCCGAAAGTTGTTTCGGCAAGCGATTTAAAAGAGATTCTATTTGCAATAATTCAGCTACCTCTCGCACTCGTTTTCCTACCGCCTTTTCCCGTTCCGACAAATAGCGCAAACCCGGCGGCAACTTGCGAGTTGCTCCTCCTAAAAAGTCCTCAAACAAAGGATAAGTTAGAGGATTTTTAAAATAATTAGAAGCTAAATCATTAATAACCTCTTCTACCTTATTCCTAATTTTTTCTATCCTCTGGATGCTTCCTTCTTCTCCTTGTATCTCCCCCCTTATCCCTTCTTCTTCCTTCTTCCCTCTTCCCTCTTCCTTCTTCCTTCTTCCCTCTTCCTTCTTCCTTCTTCCTTCTTCCTTCTCCCTTTCCGATCGGCGCAATCCAAAGGCGAGATTATCGTAAACTGTTAAGTGAGGATAGAGAGCATAATTTTGAAATACCATAGCGATATCTCGGTCTTTAGGAGGCAAATCGTTAACCAGCCGATCGCCAACCCAAATATTGCCTGCTGTCAAAACTTCCAAACCGGCGATCGAGCGCAGCAAAGTGCTTTTTCCGCAGCCAGAAGGCCCCACCAGCACCATGAATTCCCCGTCTTCGACCGTTAGGTTAATGCGCCGCAAAACGCTGTTAGACGAAGGGCGATCGGCTAGAGGCGACACACTTTCTGCGATGGTGTTTGCTTCTTTTTCCTGTTCTCCTTGGCGGAGAGGAAAACTTTTGTAGATATTTTCTAATACAACTTGCGCCATTAAACAATTTTAGATTTTAGATTTTAGATTTTAGATTGGGGAATTGGGCATTGGGCATTGGGCATTGGTAATTGAGATATTCAAGGAAGGAGGAAGTTTGGGAACGAGCAGTGTACAGGATTTAAATGATTTAACGGATGGATATTGAAGTCAGAAGTCAGAGGTCACAAATCAGATTAATGCCCCATACCCCATGCCCAATGCCCCATGCCCCATGCCCCATGCCCCATGCCCCATGCCCAATTCCCAATGCCCCATGCCCCATGCCCCATGCCCCATGACTATTGACTGCTGATAACTTTGATGATTCTTTCACCCGGATTGAGGTCAAAAACTCGATCGCCCGCAGCATCTTTCCCCCAAAAAGCTATAGCATCCATAGCCGATCGCAGCAGGCGGCCAGAATTAGTAAAAAGTTTGACATCCGTACCCGGAACAGCCTGCAGCAAGCCAACTAAAGCATCTTTAGGCTCTGCGAAGCGAAAAGCTTGAGTGCCAATTTCCCCGCGGTTAGTAAGTCTGACAGAACCTGCAGGCATTCGTTTTGCCCAACCCAACTCGGAAAATAGCACCAGACTGTCGTTCGGGTCGAGAGTGATGCAGCCCACCAACTGTTCCTGCTTCCGCAACCTGGTTACTTGAGAACCCTGGGCCGCGCGGCCCATTGGCGGCAGTTGTTCATCATCGATCTCAAACCGGAGGACTCGGCCTCCTGAAGTTGCGATCGCCACTTGCTCGCCGACTTTAGCCAGACTCGCACAGCGCAGCCGATCGTCCTCCTTGAGTTTAACAACAGTAACCCCACGATTAGTCAAATCAGCAAATTCCTGCATCGCCAAGCGCTTAATTTTTCCTTGCTGCGTCAGAGTTACTAAATCTGCAGCTTCCGAATTTTCCGGCAAAATAAAGTGTGCAACTGTGATTTCCGACAAAGCGCGATCGCCACTGTCTTTAGTAGCACTCGGCGACAACAAACTAACGATCGGCGTTCCCCGGTCTTTGGCGCTACTACTAGGAATATCGGCCACTTTCAGCGGGTAAGCTTTGCCGTTAGGAGTTAAGACGACCAAAGTGCGATCGGTTTTCGTCAGATTTGCCGTCACAATAAAATCTTCATTTTTTTCTAAAGCTGAAACCGATTTTTCGCGACTTTTCGAGCGTGGCTTTTCCCCAGTCGGCAAGCGTCGCACGTACTGCTTGTGCGAAAATTCAACAATAGTTTCCTCTGGCTCTAGAACGGGCAATAAGTTCGGCTGAATCGTTGCCGGCGACAACTGCTTCACCCCAGAATTTTTCTTACCAGCAAATTGTGATTCGGCGTTTGCTGCGCGTGCAGTTCCATTGGCGAATTTAGTGCGGCGGGGGTCAGCGTACTTGCGTTTTAGCGATCGAAATTCCTTCTTTAAAGCCTTCAAAAGTTCACGCCTGTCGCTCAACAACCGCTGCAATTCTTGAATATTAGCCATCAACTCATCAAACTCAGACTGCAAATTTTGCCTTTCCAAACCAGTCAGCCTACGCATAGGCATCGCCAAAATCGCATCAGCTTGACTTTCGCTCAAATTGAGGCGAACTTGCAAAGTTTGCTTAGCAGTAGAGCCGTCTGGAGAATTTCTCAGAATGTCGATCGCGGTATCGAGATTTGTCAAAGCCAACATTAAGCCTTCGACAATGTGACATCGGCGTTCCGCAGCCTGCAACTCGTAATTGTAGCGGCGGGTAAGAGTCACTTCCCGGAAATCCAGAAATTCCTGCAACAATTGTCTGAGCGTCAACTGTCGCGGTTGACCGTTGACAATTGCCAGCAAAATCGCCCCAAAATTTGTTTGCAGGTCAGTTTGTTGGTAAAGGCGAGCGAGAACCGCTTCAGGGGTAAATTCCCGCTTGAGTTCAATCACCACTCGAATGCCTTCGCGATCGCTCTCGTCACGCAAATCCGAAATACCGTCGAGGCGGCCAGCATTGACCAACTCCGCCACCTTTTCAATCCAAGCCGCCTTATTTACCTGAAACGGAAACTCCGTCACCACGATCGCCGTTTTAGTACGCACCTTGCGATTACCTGGCACCTCTTCCACCCCGGCCACACCCCTGACCGCAATGCTGCCTCGACCCTTAGTGTAGGCGTCAACAATGCCCTCTGTAGCGACGATTTCCCCTCCGGTTGGAAAATCCGGGCCCGGAATCAGTTCTATCAACTTCTCGTCGGATAATTCCGGGTTTTCAATCAAAGCAATTAAACCGTCTACCACCTCCCCCAAATTGTGTGGCGGGATATTAGTTGCCATCCCCACAGCAATGCCCGTACAGCCGTTGAGTAACAGAAACGGCAACTGAGCAGGCAGTGCCGTCGGTTCCTGCTGCGAATTGTCAAAGTTACCAGTAAAATCAACAGTTGCCTCGCCGACTTGGGTTAGCATAGCTTCGTGGGCGATCGGTGCCAGCCTAGTTTCCGTATAGCGCATAGCAGCCGCCGGGTCATTGTCCACCGAACCGAAATTGCCGTGACCCGCCAGTAAAGGATAGCGGCTCGAAAACTCCTGAACCATGCGTACCAGAGCGTCGTAAACCGATTGGTCGCCGTGGGGGTGATATTTTCCCAAAACATCTCCAACTACCCGGGCGCACTTACGGTAAGGTCGGTCTGGCGTCAGACCGAGTTCGTGCATCGCATATAAAATTCGACGGTGAACTGGTTTTAAACCGTCGCGGACATCAGGCAAAGCTCGCCCGACGATCACACTCATGGCATATTCGAGGTACGATTGCTGCATCTCGGCGTGCAGAGGCGTAGAAATTACTTGCCCGGAAAGTAGGTTGAGTTGTTTAGCCATGAGTCCTTGTGTCCGTTAATTCCTGAGTGAAAACAGCCTCTGTCAATAATGCCGAGGTTGCCTGTCTCGATTGAAAAGCCTTTGCCGCAGGCGAACCGAAAGTTCGACCCAACCGCCCAGTTGAAGAATAAAAATAAACTTAACTTGTGAAAGCAGAATCAGAGTCCCGAAGACGGGCAACACTTGCCTCTTACTCTCCACTCTTACCCTAACCTCTATGTTGCCTTCATTTGCGCCTACCTGTCTATTTACCTTCTGCCGTGAGAAGGTTGATTCACAGGAGAACACGGAATGCCAGAAACTCAGAACGTAGTGAGGCTGTAGCTCTTCCTAGGAAAGCGTCACGAGGGACTTGAGTCCCCGTCAATCTATGATAGAATTTAATTGCAATTAGGAATAACCATCTACACGAAGAAATATTTTATTCAGGAGAAACCCCAGATTGATCTCGTCTCAGTACAGCCGTAGCGTGGATCAAGCAGCAATGGTTGACGATCGAGCTTACCGTATTTTGGCAAGCGTGATGGACTCTGAAAGTATTAAAAAAGAAAAGTAAGCCCAATTGGAATACCTCTGGTACTGGTACTTGTTCTGAGCGTGCTGAGAGTGAGAGTGTCAAAAATGCCGATATTGATGAATTATCAGTCAAAAGCTCTCCTGGCGATATCTCCTAGTCTGACATCCCCTTGATGAACGGAATCGTCGATATTTTAAGCCGTTTTGAGGGGTTAAAACTGAGAATTAGGAATCTCCAACAATCTCCGGTAGATTCGCTACTCCGAATGCAGTGGCGACGGGAGTATTGTAAATAAACATGGTTTGATTCTAATGAGGAGGAAGGAAAATAATTATTACACATTCCCGATTCTAACAATACTCCGGACAGTTTTTGGAACGATACTACAAGCTTACGCGGGGCAAGGAGCCTAAAAAAGTCGAATTAAATGTAAGTCAGGGGTGGAGCTGACATTGATTTAATTATCCACAGGGGCTGCGAAGTCAAGCGAGCCTAAGCCATTGGGCTATATAAAAACTGTCCGAACTATTGATTCTAATACCAGTTCAAAAAATAATGCAACTGTAGGCCCGTGCTCCAAACTGATATCCACGCAATCAGTTCCCATCTAAAATCTAAAATCTAAAATCTAAAATCTAAAATCTAAAATGGTAGAAGCCGGAGGCTTGACCGAAAGAGAGGATACTATAAGTCCAGGATGCACGGGTAGTCAGAAACCGGGTTTTTTCATAGCAATAGTTCGTTATAGCCCGCCAAAACGAGCAAAAATCCGGTTTCGAGGAGTCGTCCATGCGTCCTGGATTGTACTAGAAACCTGCTACCTGAGAATCTTGAGACTCTCACCAGTGCCAGGTCTAGTTATAAAAAACAACTAAACTGTCTGTGTGTAGTAGTCTAAATGATGGTACTGGATGCTTCTAGGCATCTGTAAACCCTCTCACAGCTAGTGGCTCAAGGATATACATACGGGTTTTGCAGGGTTCCCGGCTGATGGCGCTAAAAACTCTGCATTTTTGACGGGGAATGTACTCCCCGTGTCGTGTTCCTCTTTGGACTAAAGTCACAAAGTTTCTATACTTCCCATATTTATTTATGAAAACCGTTCTGATTGTAGAGGACGATTTGGTTAATGCTCGGGTTTTTTCCAAAATTCTGACTAAGCGGGGGGGCTTAGCCGTGAAACACACGGAAAATGTTGAAGAGGTGATGCAGATTGCTGCCAACGGCGAAGCTGATTTGATTTTAATGGATGTGTCTCTTTCGCGCAGCGTGTACCAGGGCAAATCTGTTGACGGCATTAAGATTACTCAACTGCTCAAAGCTGACCCGCAAACGGCCTCGCTGCCGATTATTTTGGTGACTGCTCACGCGATGGCTGGTGATAAAGAAACATTTCTGGATCAAAGCGGTGCCGACGGTTACATCTCTAAACCTGTGGTAGACCATCAAGAGTTTGTGAATCAAATCAAGGCTTTGCTACCTGATTGAGTGAACCATACATGCAGAAGGAATAAGAAGGAAGAAGGAAAAAGGAAGAAGGAAGAAATAATTGTTTGTTTGAACCAACAAACAATTAAAACTTTAGAATTACAAAGTTTTCTTGAACTCTGAATCTTCCTTCTTCCTTCTTCCTTTGGATGTCCCATCGCACAATGCTATGAGTTCGGACTTGTAATTTGTGAGGAAAAATTTGAGATTTTTATGACGAGTGAAATCGAAGTGTGCGTTGCGGCGAGGAACCAAATTATCCTCAGCGAGCGCAACGCGCTTCGCTCATTCATGCAATCTCAAAACTATGATTAGTCTTCGTCCTCATCGAAGTCAAAACCGATATCATCATCATCATCGTCAACATCCGGTCCCAAGGAATCATCCTCAGTCTCAGCGACAAAATCGTCCTCATCAACCTCAACTTCCTCAAAATCCTCATCAGGCTCAAGATCAGACGGGCGTCCGATCTCAAAACCGCTCTCGATCGTATAAGCACGGCGGGCAGTGCGGTCATCAAGTACCACATCCTCCTGTAAATCGTGGATGTCGTCATCAAACACAGCACCATCAAAACCAGCATCCTGAACCCCAGCATCCTCATAGGCATTGAACCCAGTACCGGCAGGAATCAGGCGACCGATAATCACATTTTCCTTCAGCCCCCGCAGCCAGTCAGACTTACCTTCGATCGCAGCCTCAGTCAACACCCGCGTAGTCTCCTGGAACGAAGCAGCGGAAATAAAGCTATCAGTATTCAGCGAAGCCTTAGTAATCCCCAGCAACACCGGAGTATAATCCGCCGGCGCTCCACCAGTAATTGACATCGCCTCGTTCACCTGCTCAACCTGCCGCAATTCTACCAACTCGCCAGGGAGCATAGTAGTATCGCCGCCATCTTCCATCCTGACTTTGTTGGTCATCTGGCGGACAATCACCTCGATGTGTTTATCAGAAATATCCACGCCCTGAGACTGATAAACCGACTGCACCTCATTCACCAAAAACGTCTGCACCTGTTGGAAACTCTCCAAGGCAGCCTCAAAAGTAGACTGCCGCTCCTTGAGCACGTGGAAGAACACCTCCAGAATTTCGTGAGGGTTAGCAGGCCCGTCGGTCAAAGCTTCGGCGACGCCGACGCGCTGTCCGTCGGAAACGATCGGGTTTTGACCAGGCAACAAAGGATACTCCTCAATCCGGCCATCATCCTCAATCACCGCAAGTTCCACAACATCGTCATCCGTAACCACACGAGCCGTCCCCGGCCGTTTGGCTAAAATACAAGCTTCCTTCGGCTTCCGCCCTTCAAGAAGTTCCTCAATCCGTGGCAAACCTTGAATGATATCCCCAGTCTTTGCCCGCTCAAACACCAGAATCACCAAATTGTCACCCCGCTGCACCAAGTCGCCATCGTCTACGTGCAGCACCGCACCGGCCGAAACCCGGTAAGGACGAGCCACCCTGAGCAAGAGTTTCGCCGGTTCTGTTTCCGACGCAGGTACAACCTTCACAACTTGGCCGGACTCTTCGAGAACAACCCCCGGAGCTATTTCGGTACCAGCCACCAGCAGTTGACCCGGACTCACATCCGGCGTACCGGCCACGCTTATCGAAATAGAATCCGCATCTCGCATCACCAACAGGCGACGCACTGGTTCGCCCTGGCCCTCACGGATGCCTCGAACGATACCCGCTTCTTTGCAGAGAATCTCCGTGCGGGCGACTACTGCCCCAGGCGCGATCGACTGCCCATCTTCGACCAACAGCCGCGTGTGAGTGCTGCCCTGAGTCGGATCGGCAGACACGTCCCGCCGAATCACTAGCGATTCCAATATCACTAACTGCAAGCGGAAAGTCTTGGAAGCTCGATCGCCCCCATCGGCAAGAGGCACCGCCAACTCCTGCGACGCACTAACGTCTTCAGGCGAACTCCAAGCCGGGCCCGAACCGTCCGCCCCAAAAGCCATAGCATCATCCTCATCCGGCAGCAGCTCGATATCCGCCGCCAGTTGCGGAGCTCCCGAACCAATTTCCAAAATAAGCTGAGTCCGCAGCAGTTCCAATCCCTCGACAGATTTGACGCGCTCCCCATCCTTATAAGGAAGTCGCTGCACCGCTTTCAAAGAGATCGACTCATTCAGCGCCGTCTGAGAAGGCACTGGTGGCTTATCAGGCACCGGGAACTCCACCACAGGCCGCAGCAGCAAAGCCGGGCCTTCGGGAGTTTCGATATACTCCGCATAGCCCAACTCTTCGGCAATCAAGCCTGGGAAAATCTCTTGACCTGCGTTGACGATTTGACCTTCCCCGAAGGTTAGCGGCGGGCGGTCAACTACATGGAGTGTGCCTGGTTTGATGACAATTTCCCGGAGGATGTCATTTTTCTGGGTGATTTCCACTGCCCCGCTGGTTTGGCAGAAAATATCTTTAACCACCTCAGTACCAGCCTCTACGTACTGACCATCTTCCACCAGCAGCAGAGAAATATCCTTATTCACCTCGTGGCACTCTTCCGGTATCCAGAGCAGAGTGCCGCCTTTGACGACTTCGTAGCCAAGTTTAGCTTTGCCGCGCTTGTGGACTTCCACTCCGCCGTACTTGACAATGCCCCCTGTAGCTGTGCGGTAGCTGTCGTCGAGCAGTTCGGCGACGACTTCCCCGTTAATCACTTTGCTCCCAGGAGCCGTCTTCAGGGAAAACCGCTGCTTGGAAGATGTTTCGATCGTGTAGTGGTCGCGGCCGCCTGCACTTTCGGCCCGCACGACTGCTTGGTCTAGCAGGACTTGGGCGGTGATAATTTCAATTTCTCTGGGGTCAGCGATGCGGACTACGCCACCGTGTTCGGAGACGAGTTTAGTTTCGGCAATCACGCTTTCGGCCGGAATGCGATCGCCATTTTTCACTGCCGGTTCCGCGCCGGGGGGCAAGTTGTAGACTTCTCCTGAGAGAATCCAAATCAGCCCGCCTTTGCTGGCTGTGCGGGTGGTGTTCCCTTGGCGGTCAGTTTTTTCTTCTGGCACCAAATCAGCAAATTTGGCTTCTCCGGCTAAGTCGGAAGCCACGTCTGTAGTGACTTTTTCTGTTGTTTTGCGGGCGGCGCGACCGATGATCGGCACTTCTGCCAAAACTTGACCGGGAATGGCGCGCTGTCCGTCTTTGACCATCAGAGTAGAACCCTGGACGATCGCCAATTCGATTTTCAGTTTTTGATTTTTAGCGCCGGATTTCCCTTCTTCAAATCCGTCGCCCTCAAATACAAGTTTGCCGTTGTTTTCTGCCACCAGTGCTTCTTCGCCGTGTCTGGTGCGGAACGAGCGAGTACGCAAGTTTTTGAATTTCACTACGCCGGGGAAGGGGGCGCGTTCTTGTTTGGCGACTTCTCCGGTGAATACGCCGCCGGTGTGGAAGGTACGCATGGTGAGCTGGGTTCCCGGTTCCCCGATCGACTGAGCTGCAATAATCCCGATCGCTTCTCCCATGTCCACCATTTTCAAGTGGGCGAGACTCCAGCCGTAGCAGTGCTGACAAACCGATCGGGTAGATTCACAAGTCAGGGGCGATCGTAAATACACCTCTCCCACCCCAGAATTACCAATTTCCGTCGCCAACTCCTCAGTAATTGGCTGATTTCGGACGGCTTTTTCGTCGCCGTAGGCCACAATTTCCCCGGTTTTGGGGTGCACCACATCTTTGGCGAACACCCGCCCCAGCAGCCTGTCCTTGAGGGGAATCAGCACCGTTGCCCCGTCAGTCATCGGCCGCACTCGAATTCCCCGCTGAGTGCCGCAGTCCACTTCCCGGACAATTACGTCTTGGGACACATCCACCAACCGGCGAGTCAAATAGCCAGAGTCTGCCGTCCGCAACGCTGTATCTACCAAGCCTTTGCGCGCGCCGTAGGAAGAGATGATGTATTCGGTGACAGTCAGTCCCTCGCGGAAGTTGGTTTTAATTGGCAAGTCGATGATTTCGCCTTGAGGGTCAGCCATCAATCCGCGCATTCCGACTAGCTGCCGCACTTGAGAAATGTTTCCCCGCGCCCCGGAGAATGCCATCATGTAGACCGAGTTGAGGGGGTCTGTGGCTCGGAAGTTTTTGACTACTTCGTCTTTGAGGTCTTCTGATGTGCTGTTCCAGGTATCGATTACTTTTTGGAAGCGTTCGACTTCGGTGATTTCACCTCTGGTGTATTTTTGTTCGGTGATGCGGATTTCTTCTTCGGCTGCATCCAGGAGCGATCGTTTTGACGGGGGCACTTGCAGGTCGTCTACGCTAATCGAAACTCCCGCTCGTGTCGCAAAGCGGAAACCCAAGTCTTTGAGTTTATCTGCCATTTGCGCTGTACGGGCCGTTCCGTAGTGCATGAAAGACCAAGAGATTAATTTTTTGAGCTGACCTTTGTCAACAACTCGATTGCGAAAAACAATTTCCTTATTTTCTGTCATTTTTCTGAGTAGTGGTAATTGGTAATTGGTAACTTTTACTGCCGTTCGACTTCGGTTCCCCTGATCGAAACCCTTGGGTTCAGGACCCGCGTAGCCGAATTATTGGTAATTGGTAATTGGTAATTGATAAGTAGATCGGCGGGAAAAAACACCAAGCATTTTGTAGGGTGGGTTTAGCGTATAAGGAAGAGAGCTAAGCTAGGAGATGAATGCACTCACCTGCTCTTCCCATAATCAAGTTTATGTTCACCTACCTACTTAATGGGTAATTGGTAACTTTTACTGCCATTCAACTGCGCTCAGTAACCGCGTAGCCGAATTATTGGTAAGTGTATTAATGGGTAATTTTTCCGGCTGCAATCACTATTATTACTTAGCGATTATTTGTCAGTTATTACCCATTACCTGTTACCTCTTACCCATTACCTCTTACCGCTTCCCAATTTCTAATTGTTAATTACCGATTCGATCGTTTGGTGATAGATAATCCGGCCCGGAGTAGTGCGAATGAACTGATTGAGCACCTTGCCCTCTCCGTCTTCCCGAACCCGGCGGAACTTGTATTCTTTCGTCACTATACCGTCGGTCGATCGTTCCACCTTCAGCGGTTCTCCCTCGGGTTCTGCGTTTTCTATGGCGCCTTGAAACCTCACCCACACATAAGAGTGCAAGTCAACGATTCCTTGTTCGTAAGCTACAACCGCGTCGGTGAGGTTGGAGAAATAGTGACCGGCTCCTTTTTGAGCGTCAGGATTTTCGGCTGTCAAGTAATAGCAACCGAGCACCATATCTTGAGAAGGAGTAACGATCGGTCTTCCGGTTGCCGGCGACATAATGTTATTAGAAGCCAGCATCAGCAAGCGTGCTTCCGCCTGAGATTCCAGAGACAAAGGCACGTGCACTGCCATTTGGTCGCCGTCAAAGTCAGCGTTAAAAGCCGGACAGACTAGCGGGTGAAGCTGAATTGCCCTCCCGTCCACCAAAATCGGCTCAAAGGCTTGAATCCCCAAACGGTGGAGGGTCGGTGCCCGGTTTAGCATTACCGGGTGTCCTTCAATCACCTCCTGAAGCACGTCCCAAACGCTGGGATCGTTGCGCTGGATCAGTTTTTTGGCAGCTTTGATGTTGTTGACCAATCCTTGGCGGATCAGGCGGTGGATGACGAAAGGCTGGAAAAGTTCGATCGCCATTTCTCTCGGCAAACCGCACTGATGAATTTTCAGTTTCGGCCCCACCACAATCACCGAACGCCCGGAGTAGTCAACCCGTTTACCCAGCAAGTTTTGCCGGAAGCGACCTTGTTTCCCTTCAATGATGTCCGACAGCGACTTCAGCGGGCGGTTGTTTGCCCCCACCACTGTCCGGCCCCGGCGACCGTTGTCAATCAGCGCATCCACAGCTTCTTGCAGCATCCGCTTTTCGTTGCGGATGATAATCTCGGGCGCCAGAATTTCTTGCAGTCTCGCCAAGCGGTTATTGCGGTTGATGACTCTCCGGTAAAGGTCGTTGAGGTCGCTCGTTGCAAAACGCCCGCCGTCTAGCTGCACCATCGGCCGCAAGTCGGGGGGAATCACCGGAATCACATTGAGCACCATCCAATCGGGTTGAGATCCCGTAGCGATGAAGTTGTCAATTACCCGCAAGCGTTTAATTAACTTTGCCCGTTTTTGACCTTTAGCATTGGCAATATCTTCCCGCAACTTTTCCGCTTCACTTTCTAGCGGAATATTTTGCAGCAAAACTTGCAAAGCTTCAGCACCTATGCCTACTTCTACGCCCGTCAGCGTCGAATCTTCGCTGTAAAGTTCGTCTTCTATTTCCAGCCAAGCATCTTCCGTGAGCAATTGTTTGTATTGCAGCTTCTCTGCATTACCTGGATTTAGGACAACGTAGGCATTGAAATAAACGATTTGTTCCACATCTCGGAGCGGCATATCTAACAGAATTGCCATGTAACTCGGAATACCTTTGAGATACCAAACGTGAGCTACTGGAGCCGCTAATTTGATAAATCCCATCCGGTGACGGCGCACGCGAGATTCAGTTACTTCTACACCGCATCTTTCGCAAACAATGCCTCTATGGCGAACTCGTTTGTACTTACCACAATGACATTCCCAATCTTTTGCAGGCCCAAAAATGCGCTCGCAAAACAAGCCATCCATTTCAGGTTTTAACGTGCGATAATTAATTGTTTCTGGTTTTGTCACCTCGCCAGTTATCTGACCGTTGGGTAAAGTTCTCTCTCCCCACTGTCGAATTCTTTCTGGTGAAGCTAACCCGATTTTGACGTAATCAAAGCGTTGTTCTATTTTTGCCATTCTTGACTCCAATTGATAATTTACAGGCGATTATTTGTGGGTTTGATCTTTTTTGTTTGCTTGTTTTACGGCTTAAATCAATGTTATACTCCTCTATATGTGACGTGGTTTTTAATATCAGAGATCACACTTGACGAGACTCCAAAGTCATCAGCGATTTTAGAGATTGATTCTCTCGCTCTAATTCTTTTGCGTACCTCAAGAGCTTGCTCGAAAGTCAATTTTCGATCAAGATATCCACCCATGCGAGGAACTGGAACCTCTTCGCCTGCTTCCTTCCAAGTGACGTGATATTTAATATCGTGTATGGTTTTGCGGCCGACACTGTATTCCTGTGCTACATCCTTCATCCTCTCTCCTGCTGCTAGCTTTTGTCGAATTTCTCGCACCTTTTCCCAATCTAATTTGGCATTGGAAAGAGGATGACTTTTTCCTTGAGTGCGTCCTTTCTTAGAAGCATCTAACAAATTTTGAGTGCGAGTACCTGCCCAAAGGTGTTCTGGATTGATGCAACTGGGATTGTCGCAGGTATGACAAGCATCCATCGAAGTCGGAAGTTCATATCCTAATTTCTCGGCTAAAACAGCACGGGTAACTGATTTTAATTTCCCATTTTTCCAGTATCTGCCATAACCTTGACCATCCTTTCCACCTGAGAAAATGATGCAGCCGCTGTCTTGAATTTCTCCTAAAAAATTGGGTGAAACTGTAGTGAAGTTATCGGGAATATTTGTCTGAAGTATCTTAGTAATAGTTTCATGTTGTACTCCATACTCTTTTGCTAGGTGGTTCTTGATGGTTCCAGATAAATATTTAGTCTGAATTTCCCGTAGTTGTGCGATCGACAATATGCCAATACCGGGAATACTTTTGCGTCTGGGAGTTTTGCGATCGCGCCCAATCATCTGCCCGGTATTCTCAGCAGCAGTACCTACTACCAGATGTGCCGGGTTGATGCAGCTTCGATTGTCGCAGGTATGGCAACCAAAATAACCGGAACCGAGGAACCCTGCTATTTTCGATTCGAGGACTAAACGGTGGACTAATACTGTTTTGCCATCGATCCACTTGCGCCCGTAACCGTTGCCAAACTTGCTCCCTTGCCAATTAATACAGCCCGTCGCCCGGTCAACTTCTCCTTGAATTCCTGGGACAACTGTTACAATATTCATGTTCAGCGTCTCTCCTGTTTAGAGCGTTGATTCGCCTCAGCAGTGGTACGAACACTGCTGAGGCATTTTAATTTGAGATTGCCGATTAAAGATTAAAGAATTGAATGCTGTCAAAAAATCTTTAATCTTTAATCTTTAATCTTTAATGCCTAATCCTCGTCGAGTTCGTCACGAGAAAGCGATTCGTAAGTAGGCCGGGAGGGCGATCGCTTGCCCCCAGCATCTGCCATCAAATCCACCTCAACGTGCTCGCTGCCCTCGTCGGATGTATTCACCTTGTGCACGGCAATATCCAAGCACAAAGATTGCAACTCCCGCATCAGCACCTTGAAAGATTCCGGCGTACCGGGGCGCGGAATAGCTTTGCCTTTGACGATCGCATTCAGCGCTTCATTCCGTCCCTGCATATCGTCCGACTTGACCGTCAGCAACTCTTGCAAAGTATAAGCTGCGCCGAACGCTTCCAGAGCCCAGACTTCCATTTCTCCGAACCGCTGACCCCCCTGCTGCGCTTTGCCGCCCAAAGGCTGCTGCGTTACCAGCGAGTAAGGGCCTGTGCTACGGGCGTGGATCTTATCGTCTACCAAGTGAACCAGTTTCAGCATATAGGCGATGCCGACTGTGATTGGGCGATCGAACGGTTCCCCAGTTCTGCCATCGTAGACAATAGTCTTGCCGGGGTGCTTTTCATTAAACACCCAAGGCTTCCCGGTTTTTTCGCGTGCCTCCTGTAGCTTGCCGTGTACGGTTTCCCGCGACTTTTCAGCGCCGTGCATTTCATCAAAAGGCACCATCTTGAACCGCATGGACAGATTTTCACCCGCCCATCCCAGCAAGCACTCAAAAATCTGACCTACGTTCATCCGCGACGGTACGCCCAAGGGATTGAGCACTATGTCAACCGGAGTCCCGTCGGGCAAATAAGGCATATCCTCCATCGGCAGAATCCGGGACACAATACCCTTATTTCCGTGGCGGCCGGCCATTTTGTCGCCGACTTGAATCTTCCGCTTTTGAGCCACGTAGACGCGGACGACCATGTTGGCGCCGGGGGGCAGTTCGTCGCCCTGTTCGCGGGTAAACACCCGCACGTCAACCACGCGGCCTTTTTCGCCGTTAGGGACGCGGAGGGAATTGTCGCGCACGTCGCGGGCTTTTTCGCCGAAGATTGCTCTGAGCAGTTTTTCTTCCGGCGGTTGGTCGGATTCGCCCTTGGGGGTAACTTTGCCCACTAGGATGTCGCTGGCTTCTACCCAAGCACCTTTGCGGATAATGCCCTGTTCGTCTAGCTGGCGCAGCGCGTCTTCGCCGACGTTAGGAATTTCGCGGGTGATTTCTTCGGGGCCGAGTTTGGTTTGGCGGGCTTCGATTTCGTATTTTTCAATGTGGATCGAAGTGTAGACATCTTCGTACACCAAACGCTCGCTAATTAGCATGGCGTCTTCGTAGTTGTAGCCTTCCCAAGGCATATAAGCTACGAGGATGTTGTGTCCCAGAGCGAGTTCTGCCCCTTCGGTGGAGGAACCGTCGGCGAGCACTTGACCGGCAACTACTCGATCGCCCTCATAAATCAGCGGACGCTGATTTAAACAAGTATCCTGGTTAGAACGCTGATATTTTTGCAGTTCGTGTTCGATGCAGCCAGCATATTTTTGCTTCCAAACCGAGGGCTGTTTGACTTTGAGATCGTCGTATTCCTTAATCAGGAAATGTTCTTCGCTGGAATTCGATTCGGCATCTACAGCCAGGGGTTTGACAATAATCCGGGTAGCGTCGATGTAAATCACCTCGCCGTCGATCCGGGAAACCACAACCATCCCGGAATCTCGCGCCGCCTGAGCTTCTAAGCCCGTACCGACTAGGGGCCGTTCTGGTTTCAGTAGCGGCACAGCTTGCCGCTGCATATTCGAGCCCATCAGAGCTCGGTTGGCGTCGTCGTGTTCCAGGAACGGAATCAACGAGGTCGCGACGGAGACGATTTGCACGGGCGAAATCGCCATGTAGTCCACCTGCATTGGAGTGGTGGTAGTAAACTCTTGGCGGTAGCGGACGGCTACGGTTTCGCCCAAGAGGTTGTTGTTTTCGTCGAGGCTGATGTCTCCGGGGGCGACGCGCAAATCGTCTTCTTCGTCGGCTGTCATGTAAACAGGGGCTTTGTCGCGCAGCACCCGTCCTTTTTCTACTGGATAAAAAGGAGTTTCGATGAAGCCGTAGGGGTTGACGCGGGCGTGGGTTGCTAAGGAACCGATGAGACCTGCGTTGGGACCTTCTGGTGTTTCGATCGGGCAAATCCGGCCGTAGTGGGACGGGTGAATGTCCCGCACTGCAAACCCGGCGCGTTCGCGAGTCAGACCTCCTGGGCCCAAGGCTGAAAGCCGACGTTTGTGAGTCAGTTCTGCCAGAGGGTTGGTTTGATCCATGAACTGCGATAGCTGGGAGGAACCGAAGAATTCCTTGATTGCCGCTACCAGCGGTTTGGGGTTGACCAGAGAAGCGGGGCTGAGGGAGTCGGCATCCGAGACGGTCATTCTTTCGCGGATAATCCGTTCTAAGCGGTTGAGTCCGACGCGCACTTGGTTTTGCAGCAGTTCTCCGACACTGCGGACGCGACGGTTGCCTAAGTGGTCGATGTCGTCGGTGGAACCGATGTCGAATTCTAGGTTTATTAGGTAGTCGATCGCCGTCAAGATATCTTGCGATGTCAGCACCCGCATGGTATCGGGGACTGTCAAGCGCAGTTTTTTGTTGAGTTTGTAACGGCCGACTCGGCCCAAATCGTAGCGTTTGGGGTCGAAAAAGCGCGAGTTAAGGAGCTGTTCGCCCCCCGCTACGGTGGGGGGTTCACCTGGACGGAGTTTGCGGTAGAGCTCCATCAAAGCTTCTTCTTCGCCGAATTGTCCTTCTTTCTCGATCGTTTTTTGGAAGTATTCCGGGTGGCGCAGGGAGTCGTAGATTTCCCCGTCTGTAAGTCCGAGGGCTTTGAGCAGCACCTGAGCCGATAGTTTGCGGGTTTTGTCGATTCTCACCCAGACTAAATCGTTTTTGTCTGTTTCAAATTTCAGCCAAGCGCCGCGGTTGGGGATGAGCGAGGCGTTATACGAACGGCGGCCGTTTTTGTCGGTTTCTGATTTGTAGTAGACCCCGGGCGATCGCACGATTTGGTTGACAATGACCCGTTCCGCGCCGTTGATGATGAAAGTGCCGCGCTCGGTCATCAAGGGCAAGTCGCCGATGAAGACTTCTTGTTCTTTGATTTCCCCTGTTTCTTTGTTAATCAGGCGGGTGGGGACGTACATTTGCACCGAGTAGGTGCTGTCCCTGCGCTTGGCTTCGTCCACATCATATTTGGGGCGCTTGAGTTTGAAGTCTTTGCCCATGAAGTGGAGTTCCAGCTTGCCCGTGTAGTCTGTAATCGGGGAGAAGCTGTCGAGTTCTTCGATCAGTCCGGCTTCTAGGAACCAGCGAAAACTTGCCCGCTGGATTTCGATCAAATCGGGCAAGGTGAAGGCGAATTCTGTGTAATCTTTAGTGGTCATGGGGGTCCTTTTTCCGCAGTGGCTCTAGCTTTTTACATGGCGCCAAGGCTGGGCTTTTTTACCTTGTTGCGTTTTTTTGATGGATTGTGTGAGAGAATTTATATGATGTTTTCGATCGCCTGCCAACTGCTGCAACGGTTATTTTTGCTTGTGGCTCGCAGTATTTTTGTGCGGATTTTAGTTTCGATCGAGATGCTTTTAGCTCTGATCTCGTGGTATCCCAGGGTGAATTCCCTACACTTTTGACTCCTAAAATTGACTTGACAGCTATTGCCAAATTGCTGAGGTTCCAAGTTTCTTCTGATGTGTAAGTTTGAGTGTGTAAGTTTGAGCTATTGCCTGAAGTTTTGACCGATCCCGAAGTTTAGCGTACTCGCGTTGTGTTGGTAGTTCCTGGGCGACATCGCAGTCGCGGATACTAAGCCAACGCCCGATCGCTCAGTTCTTTTTATTATAGGACGCAAATCCGATCGCAACAGGCAACGCCAAAAGAATCTCCAATAAAGGATGAATCCGGTTTTTCGGGCAGGATAGAAATGGGATTGTCCTGAGCACTGGCTCCTAAATCGACCTGTTTTCCTCGTTTCTCTGTTCTGCTATAACTAAACTGAAAAGCCGAATAGCTGACAGGCATTTTTGGTTGTCTGCTGGGACAAAGTTAAGAGAGAAACTCCTCTCAATTTAGCAACTTGCTCGGCTACGTAGTAGACATAGGCTGGTTCGTTGCGTTTTCCCCGCTGGGGTACGGGGGCGAGAAAAGGGCAATCTGTCTCGACTAGGATGCGATCGCTATTTACCATACAAGCTGATTCTTGTATTTGCAAGGCTTTTTTAAAGGTGACTGTTCCGCTAAAACTAATGTAGAAACCTAGGTCTAAAAACCACTGGGTTTCTTCGGGTGTGCCTCCCCAGCAGTGCATGACCCCGCGCACTGGCCCGCGTGTTTGCCAAAAGTTCCTCAGCATTTCGGCCATTGGGGCGGCGGCGTCGCGACAGTGGATAATGACTGGTTTGTCAAGTTCCTGGGCGATTGCAAGCTGTGCCTCAAACACTTTAAACTGGTGTTCTCGATCGTCAGCTTTATAAAAGTCCAGTCCGGTTTCGCCGATCGCCACTACCCTAGAGTCCGAACTTGCTAATTCCCTAATCTGGCTCGCAGTCTCGTCTTTCCACTTGTCCGCATCTAGGGGGTGGAGTCCAACCGCAAACGAGACTTCTGCAAACTGATTGGCGATTGCTTGGATGCCGGCAAACTCTTCTGGCTCTACACAAGAATGAACCAGCCGAACTACACCAGCTTCGCGCCAGCGTTCTCGAATGGCTTCTAACTCAGATTTGTAGGTTTCAAAGTTGATATGAACGTGAGTGTCGATGAGCTGCATGGGGGAAGCAGATTAGAGGTGATACGGGAGAGTCCTAGTGGGATAGGGCGAGGGGGGAGTGAGAGAGTCGGGGAGTGGGAGTGGGAGAGAGTGTGTGGGAAAAATCTTCCGTCTTCTTTCTTCCTGCTTCCTGCTTCACGCTTGACTTCTTCTCGCTTGACTTCTTCCCTCAACATCCATCCCTTCAATCTTGTACACTGCTTCGTTGCCGAACTTTCTGCTTCCTTAAGATGCTACCGAGGATGTTTCGTGCGGCTTGAGGGTTCTTGCCAAGCGGGACTTTTTGCGAGCGCCGTTGTTGCGGTGGAGTACACCTTTTTTGACAGCTTTGTCAATTTTGCTGTAGGCCTCAGACATTCGCTGCTGGACTTCTTGCATTAATTCCGGGCTCGGAGCTGCGGCGTACTTGTCTACGGCAGCGAAATACTTCTTCATCAAAGTTTTGACCGCTGACTTGTAAGATTTGTTGTACAAGCGGTTACGTTCGGCGATTTTGACTCGTTTGACGGCGGACTTAATATTTGCCATAGTTCAGTTGCTGGAAGTAGGTATTCATTGATACACCCTAGTCTCAAGACAGTCTTAAGACACGGGGATTTTGAAGGACAACCTTTTCGGGATCGATCCGCAAAAAGCTTGATTTTTAATGGCGGAGTGAGACAGCCACTTTCCATTCGCTCAAATTGAGCTTCAGATTGAGCTGAGTCTGTGGCTACTTTTTGGCGACGCCCGCGCAATAATTTTTTATTGACTCATTTAACTGCCTGTTTTTTACCCCTGACAATACCCACAGGTATGACACGGGTGTTACTGAGGCGTTTTGCGGTGTTTCCACCGTCACGAGTTAAAGTCACGGTTTCTTGCGCGCAATTTTCAAGTATACAATAATTTGGCGTTTTTTTATAAAAAAATTATCAGGTGTTGGAAAAACTAATATAGCACCTATTCTGCTTAAAATCCAATTCTCTGAAAAATCCAAGTTAAGCTATAACAAAGAATACGGGTTATTTGGGCTTCGGCAAGAAGCACTTACCGAAGGTAGAAGGTAAAAAGCAGAAGGTAGAAGGTAGAAGACAGCCGGATCTGAAGGTAGAAGCTAGAAGGCAGAACCAAAATTCTCCCGATCGAACACTCTCCCTCTCGGATATTATCGGGGTCGGACACTCTCCCCCTCTGCGTTCCAACCCTCTCCCTCCGCACCTGGTTCTCTAGCGGGCAATTCCTAGAGAAGGTTGTGACTTGTCCTCAGTGTTGCAAAATCCTCGACAGAGATTTAAACGCTGCACTGAAGCCTTGGAAAATGCCGCGACTCTCGCGGTTTAAGCTTGTGGACTGGTGGTGGCCTACTTCTCTAGGAGATCCCCACAAAAATCCCCAATTGTCAAGCAAATGTTAGTGAAGTTATAGACGGCATTCCTAATCTCCATGCTGCGAATCATTACTCAGTGGGTTGAGGCACAAGCTGAACTGCGACGGATCTGCGATCGCACCCATGACGAACTTGTCGTTCACAAAGAAGCCACCGTGCGGGAGGTGCTGCAAGCTGTAAGGCGCAGAGGCGATCAGGCTGTGCTGCACTACACTGCTGAATTTGACCGCATGACCCTAAATGTGGAAGATTTACGGGTGAGCGGCGCCGAATTGGATGCTGCTTACCAACAGGTGTCGAAAGAATTATTAAATGCCATCCGGCTGGCTTGCAAACAGGTAGAGGCGTTTCACCGACAGCGCGTACCCAAGTCTTGGGTGCAGTTTGGCGATGACGAGATTGTTTTGGGCAAGCGCTACACGCCGGTCGATCGAGCGGGAATTTACATTCCTGGCGGTCAGGCTTCCTATCCAAGCTCGGTGATCATGAATGCGGTTCCTGCGAAGGTCGCCAAGGTGCCGAGACTGGTGATGTGTACTCCCCCCGGACAGGAGAAGAAAATGAATCCTGCGGTGCTGGTAGCGGCTCAGGAAGCGGGAGTTGATGAGATTTATCGGATCGGCGGGGCGCAGGCGATCGCAGCCTTAGCCTACGGTACGGAAACTATTCCGAAGGTGGATTTAATTACTGGGCCGGGGAATATTTACGTCACCCTGGCTAAAAAACTGGTTTACGGGACTGTGGGGATCGATTCTCTGGCTGGCCCGTCGGAAGTGTTGATTATTGCGGATGGTGCGGCGAATCCTGTGCACGTGGCTGCGGATATGTTGGCTCAAGCTGAACACGATTCTATGGCGTCGGCAATTTTGCTGACGGCGGATTCGGTGCTGGCTAGGAAGGTGGTGGCTGAGGTAGACAGACAGTTGGCAAATCACCCGCGCCGAACTTTAACAGAAAAGGCGATCGTCAACTATGGTTTAGTCGTAGTAGTTGACTCGCTCAAAGCGGCGGCGGAACTCTCTAACGAGTTTGCCCCGGAACACTTGGAATTGCAAGTTGCAGATCCTTGGGCTTTGCTTGACCAAATTCGCCACGCTGGGGCGATTTTCTTGGGCTGCTCGACGCCGGAAGCTGTAGGTGATTATTTGGCTGGCCCGAATCACACTTTGCCGACTTCTGGGGCTCCGCGCTATGCGTCGCCGCTGGGTGTCGAGACTTTTATGAAGCATTCGAGTTTGATTCAATATTCGCCGGCTGCGCTTAAGAAGGTGAGTAGGGCGATTAATGTTTTGGCGGAAGCCGAGGGGCTTCCTTCTCACGCTGATTCGGTGCGGCTGCGGACTGAAAATGAGGGAAAGGGTGAGTTTTAGAGGGTAGATTTAAGTAGATGATCGGCAAAATACATAGGTAGTCAAAAGTGAGTGAAATGCAGTGAAACGAAGCAATTCTCTTGCGATTATGGTAGCTTTACATTCTGTGACAAGCGACCCAGTTTATTTGCACCTACTTACTTACGCACTGCGGGCTTAAGAAACCCGGTTTCTTCAAGAATCTTGCTTAAATGACGCAATTATGTTAAGAAACCGGGTTTCTGAGTAATAATAATGTTGGTGGGAAGCGCGGAATAGGGGACAGTAGGCGACAATCAACGAAAAATTTAAAGGTGCATGATATTGAATACTGTTTTGGTAGCGATCGACAATTCAGAGTTAGCGACTCAGGTATTGCAAGTTGTAGGGAAATTTCAGCTAGAACCGACGGCAAAGGTGATTCTAGTTCATGTTGTCAGTTCTGGTACGTCGGATTTTGACGCGGTTGTCGATCGACCTCACGCTCAGGGAGATGAGATTGCTTATAGAGAGGTAGAGAAGTTGCTGCAATCTTATCAGGAAAAGTTGCCTTGCCAGAGCGAATTGGAGATTGTTTCGGGACAACCGGCAGAAGAAATTGTCCGTTTGGCTAATATTTATAAGGCGGATTTAATTGCGATCGGCTGTCGGGGTTTGACTGGTTTAAAGCGGATTTTGGAGGGTTCGGTGAGTGCTGAGGTTGTCGCTGAGGCTCCTTGTTCCGTGTTGGTTGTGCGGGCGAAGTAAGTAAGGGCGGTAAATGAAAGAGTCGATCGCATTTACCTAAACCAACATACTTATTCCACTAATAGATTACGAGATCGAATTGCGGCGATATATCTAGTTCTATATTGATGAAGGTTTTGGAGTCGCCCAGTTGGCGATCGCTGATTGAGACAAAAGTGGGTAAGCATTTGTTTAGGTTGCAGCCTGTGATTCGGAAATATAGCCTTTCTCAGAAAGATGAGGTACTCATGGGCATAGGGCATAGGGCATAGGGCATAGGGCATAGGGCATACCTCACTTTTTTGAGAACCGCTATATGTAATTAATCGGTTTTGTCAAAAATTGAGCTGATTATTTATAGCACTTCTCAGTAATATGAGATTTGCTTACAAATTACCATTAATTAATTTAGCTTACTTTCCTGAAAGTAAGGTTGATTCTTGGTTCAGTAACTTTGGCTGCTTTCGGGATTTGGTGTTGCCAAAAATGCTGGGTTACTCCTTTCATCAGCAGGAAGCTTCCAGGAGTTAATTGAATTTCTAATTTCATTTCTTTTTGGTATTTGTGCCTGAGCATAAAACGACGAGTTGCCCCAAAACTTACAGAACCGATCGCTGGGTTTTCACCAAGTTCTGATTCATCATCACTATGCCAAGCTACACTATCTTTGCCGTCGCGATATAGATTAAGCAACACGCTGTTAAAGGATGTACCTGCTATTGCTTCTATTTTAGATTTGATTGTTATGAGTGTAGGTGTCCATAGATTAGGCTCCATTTTTATTTTGGAGTAAGTGTAAGATTTACCTGGATCTCCGTACCATGCGCTAAGTCGCGGTATAGCGACTTGCTTGCCAAAAAGCAGAGCCACCTCTTGCTTCCAATTAATAGTGCCGTACAATTCCGCAAATATCTGGTTGCTCTCATTGTTATTGAAGAAGTCGCGGTACATGATTATTTCGGCATCAGGCAGAGATAATTGCTGACCATGCTTCTGGCTTTCTGCTTTTGGCTCTTCCCACAATGAAAGTTGAGTATACATAAATCTGCTCGCTGATTACCTTTTACTGAAATTTATAAATATACAGTTCTTGACACAAGCATTGCCCAGCTTTACCATTAATCATGTAAAGCTAATTTTAGCATTTTAACAAGACAACGATAATTACTTTTTGTAACCTACATAAGTTTTTATGTGTTAACAAACCCAATCCAGAATCGTGATTTAAGATTTGGTTGGTGTCAATTAGCTATGTACTATGAATTGCTTTCAAATAATTAAATCTGTTCTTGATGAAGCTTATGTCCAAATTCCCGGAGATGAATCTGAAAAGGATGAGGTAATTAATGACGCACTAGAATACCTGCGAGAAGAATATTCTCACCTATCGCAGGAATGTAACATAGATTATAGCGATCCGAGGTTGAGGGGGTTGTCACCCCGTCAAATGAAAATGATCTCCCCGTCGAACAATTGAGCGATCGAGCTTTGGAATTTTATGATTAATCTAAATTGTGTGGCCTGTCATTGATTTTTGTGCGATTTCTTAAAGTAGACTGACAGCGTTCCCAGTAAATTTTAGCGACGGCATCGCCCTGATTCTGATGCCAACACTCGGCAAACAGCCGCGCCGCCTCAGCTAACTTCCCTTCCAAGTAATTTGCCCTCGCTTCTGCAAACAATTCCAGCGTAGCTAACTTGCCCTCTTTAATTTCTAGCGGATCGCAATCAAACACTTCATAAACCGTCACCGCTTCAGATTTTCCCTTGACTTTTACCGTATCGAGGGTGCGGATTGCGTACTGGGAGAGATTTTCTAAACGCGAGTAAGTTTCCTGGGTAATTAATAGCGACACCCCATAATTTTTCGTCAAACTTTCCACGCGAGAAGCTAAATTCACCGCATCGGAAATTACTGTGCCCTCCATGCGATTTTGACCTCCCACCGTTCCCAGCATCAAAGAACCCGTATTAATTCCAATCCCTATTTGAATCGGCCCATAGCCAGAATTAGCGCGGTGTTGATTATATTCAACAAGGCTCTGCAGCATAGCAATTCCGGCTTTCACCCCATGATCCGCCTCGCCGCTAAACAGCGCCATAATCGCATCGCCAATATATTTATCAATAAACCCGTTATTTTCATTAATGACGGGTTCCATGCGAGAAAGATAGGCATTGAT
This sequence comes from Microcoleus sp. K1-B1, assembly GCF_036704705.1. Taxonomy (NCBI): domain Bacteria; kingdom Bacillati; phylum Cyanobacteriota; class Cyanophyceae; order Oscillatoriales; family Microcoleaceae; genus Microcoleus; species Microcoleus sp. K1-B1. The sequence continues at coordinate 47,264 of NZ_JAUBSH010000046.1, forward strand.
AAATCTGAAATTGTCCTCCGGCGTCATGCTTTCCGAAAGCGTGGTGAAGTCGCGAATGTCGGAAAACAACACCGACATTTCCAACTGCACTTGGTCGCCCAATTCGACATCAATAATGCTTGATTTCTCTAAAAATTGGAGGAACTGATTGGGGACGAAGCGCTGGTAAGCTTTGTTGAGTTGGAACAATTCATCGGTAAATCGGATTCGCTCTGTTTCGGCTTTTTTACGCTCCGTGATATCTTGAAAGGCTACCATTGCATAAGAAATGTTGTCCTTTTCATCATAGATGGGAGTAGCCCAAGCCTCGATCGGAATAATCTTGTTGCCTTGGTGGATTTCCAGATCCTCAGCGGTGGCACTTTCGCCCCTCAACGCCCGCACAATCGGCAATTCGGCAGAGGGATATTCCTGCTCTGTTCCAGCTTTATAGACTTGATAAATCTCTGGTATTTGCTCGCTGGCGACTTGAGGAATAACTCCTTTACCTAATAATTGAATAGCAACGCGATTACTATAGTAAGGTTTGCCAGAAGCATCCAGCACTGACACCCCGACTGGAATTGCTTCTAAAAATTGAGCGAGTCTGTTCTCACTTTCACGGACTTCTGTATAAAGCTTAGAATTTTGGATCGAGATCGCCGCCTGTCCCGATAACACTTTTAATAGTTCCACTCTTTCTGGCGTAAAAGCTCCCGCTGTCAGATTGTTTTCTAGGTAAACAATACTGACGATTTGAGATTGATTAATCAGTGGTACACATAAAATTGATTTGGGCTGATGCTTTTGGATGTAGGGGTCGTTAGTAAATTGTCCCTCTCGGACAGCATCATCTAGTACCACGCTTTCTTGAGTGCGAGCCACATAGTTGACAATTGCGGAGGAAAGTTCCTGACAATTTTCCACCGGGATGGATTGCAAAACTGTGACTTGTTCTGAATTGATTGTCCCTTCAGCATCAATTAACAGCGTTCCCTGGCTGAACCAAATCAGATAGCCCTTTTGCGCCCCCGCATTCTCAATCAAAATTTTCATTAAGCTAGACAGTAATTTATCTAGCAATATTTCGCCAGAAATCGCCTGATAAGCTTTCATCACTGTGGTGATATCTAGGTTACTACCCGCACCAGCAGTCGTCACTGTTGCAGTTGTTGTAGTGTTTTTAGTGGCAGACTGAATAGGTATTAATAACTGGGAATATCGCGTTTCTAAATCTTTTACCTTAGCAGTTGCTCCCCATTGAACATAACAATAATATGCCTCAATCATGTAGGTTTGAGCAATTTTTTCTTTGCCCCATTCCCAGTAGAATTTGGCTGCTAGTTCGTTAGCTAGTGCTTCTTCGTTGAGGAATTTATTTTCTTTGGCTCCAGAAATGGCGCGATCGTACATTTCAATCGTCTCAGCTTTATTGCCCAACACCCGTTGCCGTTCAGCCTCAACTAAATACCATTTATGCAGATAATTCATGGGCGCATTTTGCGCCCACTGTTTCAGCGTAGTTTGATGAATTTCCACCTCAGCGAGAATTTGAGCTTGCTCAATTTCTGGGCGGGTGGGAAAAAGTGCCAGGTGGGTGAGGGCGGCATAGAAATGGAAAATGGCAACAAAAGCTAATCCCGATACTGCCATTAAATACTGTTTGGCTTGGGCAATGTTGTCTAGGGCGGCAGTGTAATTGCCCCATAAGTAGGCAAGCAGTAGTTTGTAGATATAGGTAGTGGCTACCACCGTGAAATCATTGTCCTGATGGTACTTAGGAATCATCACCGTTTCATCGTAGGCAGTTCCTATTAAACAATCCGACCAAATACGATCTTCCCTCAAGTTAGACACCATCTGCTGCTTCATATCCAAATAAACCCGACCCGAATATTGCTTCGCCTGAGCCAAGGCAGCACTGTAAATTGCTAGTTCGGGTTCCCAAGAGTCTAGTTCTACCCCACCAAAAAAGTTGGCATCAAAGTAAACACTTATGCTGTAGCCAGCGTATAGAAAATCACCTGTTTCCATGCCCGCCGTAAAGCCATCTTTCGCCCTCGGTTTCGTTGCCAAGAGAGCTTCTTGATGATGCTGAATCCAGCCACCAAACACCAAGAGAATTATAGACTTGAATTCTGGCACATTGAACCGATCAAGCAATGAGAGTGCCAATTGCCCAAACCCATAGCCGCTTTCCACCTCTCCCAAAAAGGCACACAACGCCAACCCGTGCATGACATACCCCACCGTGGATGCGGGGGCATTCCCAAAAGAGAGCGATAAACTCACCATCATGCAGCTAACTAGAGGTGTTAAACTCGGCATTCCTTGAAAAATGGGTGCAGATAACATTCCTAACAGTTGTATGGCTGCCTGAGCTTTGGCATCAGTCATCATCGGCAGATTAGCTAGTTCTTCAATCCGTTTATCCTGGATTTCGCCGGCAAGGGCTTGTAGCGCTTTACTAATCAAGGCTTGGTCAGGTGCTGTGGGTAGTTCAACACCCAGTTGTAAGAGTGCATTTCTGCCGACTGCGATCGCTTCTAACACCTTGCTCTGGGCTGTCTGAGCGGCAATTTGAATTTCGTAAATTTTAATTTTGTCTAAAATGGTTTGGGCTTCTTGTAAAACCTTTGCTGCCATCTGTTCCATACCCTCAATGTCACCATTCAAATAGGCAGTTTCGGTAGCAGCAATATAGAGATTCAGCGTCAACTCATACTGACTTTGCCAGCAGTTGGCTCTCAGTAGCTCAATCCCTGTTTGCAGATAGATATTTGCGGCTGTGTAGGCGGTAGAATTTCTAGCCTTACGTCCAGCTTCTAAGTTGAGTTGGGCTAAGGCTTCTCGTTCGCTTAATTGATTGATTAACTCAATTCCTTGATTCAAATGCCCCACTATATCAAAGAGTTTGTCTTCTCTTTCTATCTCCGAATAATTTTGGAGGAGTAACTGTCCGATTGTGAGATGAGTAGCTTGTTTTTGGTTTTCTGGAATCAATGAGTAAGCCGCTTGTTGGACGCGATCGTGCAGGAACTTATAAATTGGATTAGCCACAGACTCAGGAGGGGATTGATCATCTGTTTGAATTAAATCATAGCCTTCTGCAATCAGTAAAATAAGCCCTTCTTGCAAGGCTTCCCACAGCGCTGATTCCGTTTGTTCTGGTAATTCTTCGTTGACTATTGCCAATGTCTCTAAATCAAACTGCGCCCCAATGCAAGCCGCCAGTTTGAGAACATCCTGAGTTTTAGCAGGCAACTTCTGTAATTGTGCCCCCATAAACTCCACCACATCCGAGGCATCGGCAAATGTAACTTGATCAATATCGCATTGCCAATGCCGTACATTCCAGTCAAAAATAATTTGCTCATCTTCATATAACGCCTTGAGGAATTGAGTGGAGAAAAAGGGATTAAGTAGGTCGGCGCAAAAAAACCGAACTATGTTAAGATAAGTAAACAAAAAGAATATATCTACTGAGGTAACTCAA
>NZ_JAUBSH010000047.1:0-38701 GCF_036704705.1 Microcoleus sp. K1-B1
CGTGCTTGGATGGCTCCGACAGACCAACCCCACGAAAACTTCATCTTCCCTGAAGAAGTTCTGCCTCGCGGTAACGCTCTGTAATCAGCGCGAAATATCAAAATTTCCAACATTTTAAAAGGGTAAGATAAAGCAGTTTAGGCTTTACCCTTAATGCTTAAAAAGCTCCCGCCACCAGGCAGGAGCTTTTTGTTTCCAGGAGTCGATCGAATTAGCGCCCTAAAAAAAGTTGATTTTGTACAAAAACCAACTCTGCCTGTAGCTAGAACAACTTGTGTCTTTATATCTCGTGAACTCTCCTAATCTATCTGGCAAGAAATCGATCGACCTTTCCGCGTCGCCAGATTTGCAATGCACCTGATAACCGCACAGCCCGGATTTTGAAGAAAATATAGACAAAGGGCTAAAACTGCGATCGTCCGCTTGCTGTAGAGATCGATCAAAGAGCTTGCAGCAGCAGTAAATTCCCCCGATCTTGCAAAAATCTCAATTTCCATCCCCCCACTTCTAATTCCTTGTGTTATTCTAATAATTGTGAATACTAGAATGATACTCAGAACGCAAGTTCTTCTGGTAACGCTGGCAATGGCTAGCGCACAAATCATCACCTTAAATCTTGTATTTAGGTGATGTGCGTTCCAATATTAAGCCATTTAGCTAAACCTGGAGGTGATGCCCATGATAGAAAGTAGTAAACGCATGGGTCATCAGATTGGAAACTACCGGCTGTGCGCCGGGGCCGCTCACTAGCAGTCAGCCGTCGTCTCCAACGGGAAACGACTTCCACGGGGAACCAGGCTGAGCTAGGGATTCTCCCGGCAGTCAGGTTCTAATCTGAAGACCCGCTAGACCGCTCTCACCTCAAATAGTGTTAAATCTTGAGTATTAAAACTTGAGACTAAACGCTATTGGTGAGAGCGGATAGTTTTTGGTCAAGGTTTCTACACGTGGGCAGTTAATCTACCATTGCTAATCCCAAAGAACAAAATTATGGCTGACCTACTTAACAATACTGAAATTCAAGAGCGCGTCAGTCAATTGTCAGGCTGGACGGTTGAAGGCAAACAACTGCGCTCTACCCGTTTATTTAAAGATTTTATCGAAGCGATCGCTTTTGTGAATAAGTTGGTCGCCCCCTCAGAAGCCGCAGCACATCACCCCGATATAGAAATTTCCTACAACAAAGTTACACTTAACTTGACAACTCACGATGCCGGAGGCTTAACTGAGAAAGACTTTGCGCTAGCCCAAGAGATTTCTTCTACACTAGATTAAAAGAGTGCCCGCTGGCCCAACAAGAGTCCCCGCTAGAGAAAAGCTCGCAAAAAAAAATCGACTTGGGGTTAGAATCGGGTGCTAAAAAGTCGAGAGGCCAAACGTTCAATGTATAAAAGGCTATTCCCCATCATCCGACCATGATCGTATTTGACAAGCCAGAGTTCAAGAACGAGTCTGCTGCCGAAAAAACCGATCTGATAGAAAAGCTTTTAGATATTGGCGCGGCTTTGTCGAGCGCCCAAGATTTGGGCGACTTGTTAAACTTAATTTTATCCAAAAGTAGGGAAATTACATACAGCGATGCTGGCAGCGTTTACTTAGTAGATCACAGCGACGAAAAATCTAAGCTGCTGTTCAAGGTAGCCCAAAATGCTTCTAAACCGAGCCTGTCGTTTAAAGAGTTTGCTCTGCCACTGACAGACAAAAGTTTGGCGGGATACGTGGCAATTACAGGTCAAAGTTTGAACCTATCTGATGCCTACGACTTACCCGCCGGCGTACCCTATCGGCTAGATACCAGTTTTGACAGGGATATTGATTACCGCACTTGCTCGGTAATGGTACTGCCGATGCAAAACCGACAGAGGGAGACAATAGGTGTACTGCAACTGATCAACCGCAAAACAAAGCCAGATACGGTGCTGACAGCAGACAATGCCTGGGAATCGACGCAGCAGTATTCCGAGTGGGAAGAAAGGATAGTTCGATCGCTCGCTTCTCAAGCAGCAATCTCGATCGAGCGCAATCAACTCCAAGACAGCATAGAACATTTGTTCGAGGGCTTCGTCAAAGCCTCGGTGCAAGTCATAGAAGCCAGAGACCCCTGTACCTACGGCCATTCAGAACGAGTAGCAGCCCTGACAGTACGCCTTTCAGAAGAAGTAAACACCGTCAGCAGCGGAGGACTGCGCTCTATTTACTTTAACAACCGCCAAATTCAAGAACTTCGCTACGCCGCCCTGCTGCACGATTTTGGCAAAATTGGAGTGCCCGAAGCAGTTTTGACCAAACAGAAAAAGCTCTACCCCGCACAGCTAGAAATCATTCGCCACCGCTTTGGCTTAGCTCAGCGGACGATGGAAATGGAATGCGTCCAGTCTAAATATAAATACTTGCTGGAGCATTCAGCTTACCGAAAACACCCTAGCCAGGAGCCAGAGTGCGCTCAATGCCGGGAAATCGAACAGCTAGACACTAAGCTAGCAGAGGCGAAAACCAGATTAGCAGAATACTGGGAAGTGCTGCTAGAGGCAAACGAGCCTCACATTTTGGCAGCAGAACCCCTAGCTCAACTGCGAGAGATTTCTCGACAAACTTACAGAGATATAGATGGGGCAAAGAAACCTTTGCTGAACCCAGACGAGATCTTGCAATTGATGGTATCGAGGGGCAACCTGACGCCGGAAGAACGATCGGCAATAGAATTTCACGTAACTCACACTTACGAGTTTCTGAAACAAATTCCTTGGACAAAGGATTTGAAAAATGTACCAGACATTGCCTACGGGCATCACGAAAAACTCGACGGCACAGGCTATCCGCGAGGTCTAAACGAGTCAGAAATTCCAATTCAAGCACAATTGATGACGATCGCCGATATTTACGACGCCCTGACAGCAGGCGATCGCCCCTACAAGCGAGCTCTGCGAACAGAGGCAGCGATGAAAATTTTGCGGCAAGAAGCAGCTCACAATAAAATCAACGCCGATTTGTTAGAACTGTTCGATAACCGCCAAGTCTTTAGCGTTCTCGGACACAGCTTGGATGTTAAAGTCGAATCAGCCTAGACGAGTCGGGCGTGCTGTGCTAAAAAGTAAATAGGCAATCGGGTGCTGTCTAGTGTCAGCAGTCAAATCAATCCACAGCCCAAGCCGGGTATGGTTTTGACGCCGTTGAGTAAAGGTTTAAAAACAGGCTTTATGCAGCCGTCAGTCACATCTATATACTCGGTCAGCCCAAAAGAATCCAAAGAAAAAGTGAATTTTAGGTCTCTTTTTAGAGTATGCTAGTTGAGCAACGACTGACCACATAGAAGACTAGAAAAGTTTCTCTGTAATCGGTGTGAGGATGAGAGTGAATATGTCGAAATTTTTGTGGAGTTACTTACTAATCAGCCCAGCAGTCTTAGGAGCTACCCTAGTAGTTTCTTCGAGCGCGATGGCAGCAGACGCTCAGCAGGCTGCTGATGCGGTCAATCCCGCTGTCGCAAAAGCTGAAACCGCTGAAACCTCCGAAGCGAAACTAAATGCTTTAGCTGCTGTTTCCGAAACAACTGCAGCCTCCGAGCCAGTAGAAGAAATTTCCCAAGTCGCTGGCAGCGAAACCCAGGCAGCGGTGGCAGATTTGGCCACGGCTGCAACTGAAAGTGCGATCGTCGGAGCCAACACAGCCCCTGCTGAGGCAGAGCCCCAAGCGGCATCACAACCTACAAGTGAATCTTTAGCCGCAGTTGAGCCAACAGTCGCTCAACCAGTAGAAAATTCTGCCCCTGCAGCCCAAGTAGAAATTCCAGCCCCGGCAGCTACCGCTCTCCCAGAGCAAATCGGTGCAGTTCAATTAGAAACTCTAGCCCCGGCAGTGGCAGAGTCGGCAGAACAAAGTTTGCCACAACCGGCTGAATCTTTAGCCCAAACTGCCGCACCACAAGAGCAAAACCCAGCCGCCACATTAGAACAGCTCAACGAGTACAGCAGCGAAGGTGCTGCCAGTGGCGAAACTCAAGGTCAAGTGACCTCAGTATCTCAACTTTCCGACGTGCGGCCCACAGACTGGGCATTCCAAGCACTGCAATCCCTAGTCGAGCGCTACGGCTGTATTGCTGGTTATCCCGACGGCACCTTCCGCGGCAACCGGGCAATGACTCGCTACGAATTCGCAGCCGGTTTAAATGCTTGCTTAGACAAGGTGAGCGAGCTAATTAGAGGCGGCACTGGCAACTTCGCTACGAGAGATGACTTGGCAGCCCTCCAACGGCTCCAAGAAGAATTTGCAGCGGAACTGGCAACCCTGCGCGGTCGTGTCGATGCTTTGGAAGCTCGGACAGCCGAACTCGAAGCCAACCAATTCTCCACCACTACCAAGCTGACCGGGGAAGCTATTTTCGCCCTCAGCGACGACTTTAGTGGTGACGTTAGGGTTTTTGGCAGAGACCACACAGCCCTCGGTAGCGACAACAACCAAGCGGTCTTCCAACAACGGGTGCGTCTGAATTTAAACACTAGCTTCACAGGCAGAGACTTGTTGCTGACCAGGCTTCAAGTCGGCAACGGTCGCAACTTCAACCTTGGGGCTACCAGCGAAGGAACTCAAACTTGGAATTTTGTCGGCAGAACCGACAACGTGGTTTCCCTCGACACCTTGCTGTACAAGTTCCCCGTCGGTCAGCGACTGAACGTTAGCCTGATAGCCAACGCTGGCGTTTGGGACGACATTATGCCGACCGTCAACCCTTATTTTGAAGACTTTGACGGCGGTAACGGCTCATTGAGCACCTTTGGACAGCGGAACCCGATTTATCGCTTGGGCGGTGGCGCAGGTATCGGCTTTGACTATGCCTTCGGTGGCAGGGGCTTGCTGGGCGGCGTGTTCGGCCCGACTTCTCTGTCCTTCGGTTATTTGGCGTCAAATGCAGCCAGTCCCGCTAGGGGTGCAGGCTTGACGAACGGCGACTACGCGGCGATGGGTCAGTTGACTTTTACCCCCGGACGCAACTTGCAAGTTGCTTTCAACTACAACCACGGTTACTTTAGCAGAGGTAACTTTGGGTTTGACAATGGTTTATCGAATGGGCCAGGCAGTCTCGGCGGTTTCACAGGTACCGGCGTGGCTAATTCTCTCAACGGTTTGAGCGAAGGCTTTGATGGCTTCAATGCTCGCAAAGTTGTCACCAACTCCTACGGTGCTCAGGCTTCGTTGCGACTGAGCCCGAGATTTATCCTTGGTGGCTGGGCTGGTTTAACCAATGCCCGCATTCTAGGCATCGGCGATGCGAGAATTTGGAACTACGCTGTCACCTTGGCTTTGCCTGATTTAGGGAAAGAAGGCAACTTGCTAGGGTTCGTGGTAGGTCGTGAGCCTTACTTGGATAAACTTGAAGCTGCAAGCAGTTTGCGGAGCTTCCGCAACGATGATTCCTATCACGTCGAAGGGTTCTACAAGTTTCAGCTCTCGGACAACATTTCTGTAACTCCGGGCGTGATTTGGGTAACTAATCCCAATCAAAATGACCAGAACGACGACATCATTATTGGTACTCTCAGAACTACTTTCACGTTCTAAGAGTGGGTTAGAGGAGGCAGGGGGGTCATATCCTCTCTGCTGGCAACTCTAAAGGCCAAGTTTAGCCCTGTCTGCTGCAGGGCTTTTTTGTTGGCCGGATGAATAGGGCGCCGACAATCTATTAAAAATTTAAAATTATCAGTCATAGACGCAGAAACCAGGTTTCTTGAGGTAATGCGGTCGTGGAAGGGGAGGAAGTCGAAACGAGAAACTGGGTTTCACAGAAGCGAGACTGCGGTGCTTCCCAACGATCAAGTGATGAAAGTCGATTAAGTTCAGTGGAAAACCGGGGTATAATAAAAGGTAAAGTTAGGAGTTAGAATTTGGAACTCAACATTGAGGAGAATTTTAACATCGGACTTCGGAGTTGATAATTCTGGTATTGGAAGCAATTATGGTAGAACTCTCCTGTAAAAGCGAATACGCAATCTTAGCTTTGCTGGAGCTTGCCGATTGCTACGAAGAAGGCGAGCCTCTGCAAATTCGCCAGATAGCGGCTCAGCAAAATATTCCCGATCGATATTTAGAGCAGTTGTTGGCTACCATGAGACGCTGCGGGCTGATTCGCAGCCAGCGAGGAGCTAAGGGAGGTTATATCTTGGCGAGGGAACCCTGGAAAATTACCCTCCTAGAAATTATCAACTGTCTCGAAGGCTCAGAGTTCGATCGCTCTGAAAAAGACTCGCCTGCTCAAACTGTAGAAAGTGCGGTGATTTGGGAAGTTTGGCAAGAAGCTCGATCGATTGCCAACTCAGTTTTGCAAAAATATACGCTACAGGATCTGTGCGAAAAGCGCAATGGCAGACGGCAGCTCGATATCATGTATTACATCTAGTTAAAATATTGCCAACTAGGAATTAACATTTACTTTCAACCACAAACTGACAAAGATTATGCGTATTGCTGGCGACATTACAGAATTGGTAGGGCGGACGCCCTTGGTGCAACTCAACCGCATTCCCCAAGCTGAAGGCTGCGTGGCTCGGATTGTGGTAAAACTCGAAGGCATGAATCCGGCAGCATCGGTGAAAGACCGCATCGGTGTCAATATGGTGAATCAAGCAGAGGCCGAAGGGCTGATTAGTCCAGGCAAAACGGTTTTAGTTGAACCGACTTCTGGCAATACCGGAATTGCTCTGGCAATGGTGGCAGCCGCTAAGGGCTACCAGTTGATTTTGACGATGCCGGATACGATGAGCACGGAACGTCGATCGATGCTGCGAGCTTACGGAGCCCAATTAGAACTTACTCCGGGAATTGAGGGCATGAGCGGCTGCATCCGCCGCGCTCAAGAGATTGTGGACAAAACTCCCAATGCCTATATGTTGCAGCAGTTTCGGAATCCAGCGAACCCGCAGGTTCACCGTTCCACAACGGCTGAGGAAATTTGGGAAGATACAGACGGCGAGGTGGATTTCCTGATTTCGGGAGTCGGCACTGGCGGTACGATTACGGGTGTCGCAGAGGTGATTAAGTCGCGGAAACCCGAGTTTAAGGCGATCGCCGTTGAGCCGGCCAATAGTCAGATACTGTCGGGCGGAAAGCCTGGGCCTCACAAAATTCAAGGTATCGGTGCTGGTTTTGTGCCACCCGTGCTGAATGTGGATTCGATTGACGAAATTATAGTTGTTACGGATGACGAGGCGATCGCCTACGGCCGCCGCTTGGCCAGAGAAGAAGGACTTTTGTCCGGTATTTCCAGCGGTGCAGCATTATGTGCAGCGGTGAAAGTCGCTAAGCGTCCCGAAAATGCAGGGAAATTGATTGTGATGATTCAGCCTAGCTTCGGCGAACGCTATCTCAGCACTCCCTTGTTCCAAGATCCAGAACTCAATCTGGCGATGGCCCTCAACTAGGCTAGCCTCCGGCCTAAGTCGCAGAAATAGAGAGCAGGGCGTAGACTGTACGCTCTGCTTGGCTTTTTAGTAGATTAAAGAATGGCGATAGATTGCAGTTCCCTCGATCGCGATCGATATCGTTTCCGGTTGCATCGGAATGATTTAACCGCAGAGGGCGCAGAGAACGCAGAGGGAGAGAATACAGAGAGGAATAATTCCGATGCTACCGGATTTGATATGATGCCTAATTTCTGAAGGCACTTTTTTTTGAACCGCTTTCGGCGTTTTAGCGAAGCGGGCGCTGACCGCTATTGTGGCGAAGGAAGAGAAAAGAAAAGAATGAGCTAACTGTGGGCGGGAGCAGCGCTATAGGAGTCCTCAATGTCGATCGGCTTACCACTTCCAAAGCCTCAATGTTTTTCTAAAATAGATTTATGATAAGTTGAAAACTGAGGTTTTTTACTGACAATTTTTGACATTTATATCAGATAAATACTTAAAAAAATAGCAAATCATGATATTTTTGTCAAGCACTTTTTCACAGATTATCCAGATTTCAAGGAAATAACAGCGTGTCTTCCGTTATCAATCATTACAAAACCCTAAAGATTAGCCCAACCGCAACACAAGCCGAGATTAAACAAGCATACCGCCGTTTAGTCAAATTATTTCATCCAGACAGCCGCAGCGACACAGCGGGTCACGAAGAAATTGTCCGCCTCAATGCAGCCTATGAAATATTAGGAGACGCCCAGCACAGACAATCTTACGATCGCCAACTTTCCGAGCAAACCGAACAGCAATCACCAGCCGCACCAAACGTCAGCCGCCAGCAAACACAAACAGCAAGGGACGCGGATGAACTAATGGAACAGTGGCTGATTAAAGTATACAAACCAGTCAATAGAATGCTCAACAGCATCTTGAAGCCGCTTAAAAAAGAAATAGACGAATTGTCAGCAGATCCGTTTGATGACGAACTGATAGAAAAGTTTCAACTTTATATCGAAACCAGCCGCGATTTCCTCAAAAAAGCTCATAACTTTCTTACATCAATGCCCAATCCATCTAATGTAGCCGGAGTTGCAGCCCATCTCTACTACTCTATCAACCAAGTCGGAGACGGCATAGAAGAATTGTATTTATTTACCCTCAATTATGACGATCGCCACTTGCACACTGGTCAAGAACTGTTTAGAATTGCCGCTAGACTGCGGCGGGAAGCGCAGGATGAATTAAAAATTAAAAGTTAAAAAAGCAGATTCTTCCCTCTTCCCTCTTCCCTCTTCCTTATTCCTGACATCCGTTACATCCGTTACATCCGTTACAGAATCCGTTGCCGAACTTCCCTCTTCCCTCTTCCTTATTCCTGACATTCGTTACATCCGTTACATCCGTTACATCCGTTACATCCATTACAGAATCCGTTGCCGAACTGCCTTCTTTCAAATTCCAAAAAGAACTTGAATTCGCTTGCGAATTTTAATAAAAGGAGTTTGTTCCAGAGAGTCGCCATCTAACAATCCCAAATCTCTCAAAGCTTGCTGGCGTTCCGATAATTTTTGAGCAATCTGATCGGCTAAATTGGGTTGTTCTCTTAAAAGTTTTTGCAAATCGTGACGTTCCACCACAAACAAAATTGCATCTTCGCTAGTTTTAACAGTCGCCGTTCTCGGAGTACCCAACAGCAAAGATATTTCCCCAAAAAACTCGCCCTCATGAAGTGTAGCAATATACTGACCAGCTTTTTGAGAAAGAACTTCTACAGTACCCGACAGAATAATATAAAAAGAATCGCCAGGGTCATTTTCTTTACATACCACCTGTCCCGCTGGAAACAGTTGTCGGTAGCCATATTCAATTAACTGTCGGAGTTCTAAATCCGTACACTGTTCAAAATAAGTTACTCGCCGCAACAAATCTCGCAGCGTCCAATTATTAGGGGATTTAGGCGCTGTATTTTTAGGTTCAGAAACAGTGGAATTAGATTTCAAATCGGCTGAATGTTTTGCATTGTGGGGAAAAAGTTTGCCGTTGGAATTATCGTCTTTGTTATTGTGAAAAAGTTTTGTTAACTCTTGTGGATTTCGCAGCCACAAATCGCGCTGCGGAAAGGGAATTTCGATATTTCGGTGGCGCAATTCGTAATCTATTAAAAAATTTACCGCGCTTTTAATAGCATCGCTTTCCTGTGGCTGATCAATCCAAACTAAAAGTTCAAAATTTAAAGCGTTATCTCCAAAACCGCAAAACCATACTTTAGGAGAAGGATGAGACAAGACATTTGATTCCATCCGCGCCGCAATTAGCAGCGCTTCCGTAACTATTACTGGGTCTGATCCGTAAGCAACACCGACGGGGATGTGGATGCGGCATCTAGGATCTTTGTAACTCCAGTTAATAATGTTAGTTTCGACAAACTTAATATTTGGTATTATTACAAACAAACCGTCAATTGTTTTAATAATTGTAGAGCGGATCGAAATTGTTTCTACTGTTCCTAATAATTTGTCTATTTCAATAAAGTCTCCGACTCTAATTTGGTGTTCAAACAGCAGGGTGAGACCGCTGATAAAGTTGCTGGCGAGATTTTGCAAGCCGAAGCCGAAACCAATACCGACAACGCCAGCTAATACGGTGAGAGAAGTGAGGTTGATGCCAGCACCTTGTAGAACGAATATACAGCCAAGCGTTGCTAAAATATAGCTAATGATGGTGGAAATTGCTTCTCGACTGCCGCGATCCAATCCCATCCGAACTAGCACGCTGCGCTTGATTCCTTCACTGAGAATCTTAGCTATAATCAAGGCAAATATAGCTAAAATTATCAGTTTAACGATCGCACTGATGGACAGATGAGTGTCCCCGATATAAAATAGCGGGGTTGTCATCGCACCCGATAAATGTTCAAAAAAGCGATCGGCTCGTGCAGTAATCGAATTCATTAATATTTGGTAATGGGTAATTGGTGATTAGTTTTTAGCGCAACTGAACCGCAAACTGCTAACTATTGCAGAGCTTAGGCGAAAAACTCGAACTGTGGAGTGTCCTGTGTGGCAAAAAAGGTCGATTCCCTACCCTTCGGGAACGCTTCGCGAACGGAATAGCTCAGCTTCACCCACTCTCTCAAAGGCTCGTAACTGATGGGTTAGTAACTGATGGCGAGAAACTGTTTTGTAGCGGTATTTTCTGCCGGATATCTATGTTGTGGCGTAAAATGGGCCCTGCGGCTCGATCGATCGGCGACGTGTTGCCAATATTTGGAAAATTGGTAGAAATTCATTTACAGCACCCTCAAATAATCGAAAAATTCCAGCAAAAATTAGTTTATCCTTAAGAAGCGAGTCCTTTACAGAACTTAACAAGCTTACCCTAATTGACTTTTATGCAGTGCATCATCAATCGTCGGGCACAGTTTTCGGCGAGTCACCGGTACTGGCTGCCGGAGTTAAGCGAAGCCGAGAACTTTGAGCGGTTTGGCCCAACTGCCCGCGCACCGGGACACGGACACAATTACGTCCTGTACGTTTCCATGATAGGCGAACTCGACGAGTACGGCATGGTACTCAACCTGTCTGATGTCAAGCACGTCATCAAGCGGGAAGTTATCAAGGATCTCGATTTTTCCTTTCTCAACGAAGCGTGGCCGGAATTTGAGCAGACTCTGCCAACTACCGAAAACATAGCACGGCAAATTTGGCTGCGGCTAGCCCCTCATTTACCTCTGAGCAAAATTCAATTGTTTGAACATCCCGAACTTTGGGCTGAATATTTAGGAAACGGAATGGAAGCTTATTTAACTTTGTCCACTCATTTTAGCGCGGCCCATCGGTTGGCTCGTCCCGATTTGAGCTTTGAAGAAAACTCGGAAATTTACGGCAAATGTGCTCGTCCCAACGGTCACGGTCACAATTATCATTTAGAGGTGACTGTTAAAGGGCAAATTGATGCGCGGACTGGCATGATTGCTGATTTGGGAGCTTTACAAAAAGCCGTTGACGATTATGTTGTTGAACCGTTCGATCACACTTTTTTAAATAAGGATATTGCTTATTTTGAGAACGTTGTGCCGACTGCGGAGAATATTGCAGTTCGGATCGGGCAATTGTTGCGATCGCCCGTTCGGGAATTGGGCGCAGAGTTGCACAAGATTAAGCTGATTGAAAGTCCGAATAATAGCTGTGAAATTTACGGCGCTGATTTAGAAGAAGTGGCGGCCGAACGTCAGCAGCCGGAAGCGATTTTAGCTGGGGTTTAGAGTTAAAAATCGGGTCGGTTGGGGCGGGTTCACCCGGATAGTTGGCTAATTGTGCAGATTGGTGAAGCCCGCCCTACCAGCCTAATGATGATTGCGAGAGTTATCCAACCCCATTAGTTGGGAGAATATATTCTTTCACCAAAGTTCCACAGCCAGAATTATTGCCACTTTTCCTGAAAAGTCAGGCTGCGCGCGTATTTTGGAGATAGTAAGTCAGCATTCCTCATGTCAGCTATTTTAACTGCTGAGACTATGAGGTCGATCGCCCGATCGCTGACAACCAAGCACTAATTTCTCCTAAATGAGTTGACGTTTATGCGCGTCTCAAATGTAGCTCTCTTGACTCTGGCTGCCCTCGCATCCCACAATTTAACTGCTAATACTAGCGCCAATCCTGCTGCACCTCCTATTTCTCCTCAGACACCGCAAGCTAGCAAATTTGTTGATGCCGTAAATAATACTGAATCGCGTCGGGCTGAGTCAATTAGTGAGCCTGAGACGATCGCCTACGAACAATTTTCCCCAAATATTACCGTATCCCGTCGGGCTGAGCCAATTAGCGAGCCTGAGACGATCGCCCACGAACAATTTTCCCCGCGAATTGCTGTAAAATCGCCGACTGGTTTGCTGGTAGCGGCCGCTCAACCCGATTCATCTGCTGGTGCAAAAACCCAGGCGAATACTGCTGCTGCATCCGGCGATGAACTAACAAAATCTTTACAAGAAACCTGGCTGGCTAAATTAATCGAAACCGGGGCTGAAAGCAATCCTCAAGTTCGCGAAATTTTCGCTTTTATCTCCCCGTCTAGTGGCAGTTCTGAATCTGGATATAGTTTTAATAGTACCATAACTCTGCTCAATATTTTGCTAATTCTTGGTACGGTATTTCCACCGGTGACAATTGCATTTTTTTGGATGATGCGACGGCTGATAATCAAACAGTTGGTGGCTGATGCCAATAAACGATTGCAAGGCATTGGTGTATTGGAATCAGAACTAAGAAATTCTAGCCAACTTAATCAAAAGTTGAGGGATGAATTAGAAGCGCAAATGGGTGCAGCTAAACAATCAATTGATTTTTTAACTAGAGAAACTGAACTTTCCAAATCTTCCGTCGAGCAAATTGAGACTCTCAAATCTCAATTTATCATGCACCTGCAAGTTTTGCTGAGAGAAGTTGACGATAAAAAATCTCAAATTGTTCAAGAAATTGCCCAAGTTCCCGCAGTTGTTGCCAAAGAAGCTCTCAAAATCGCACCTCAACAGGCATTAAACAATTCCCAAAATTCGCAAACGGCCCCTGCTAGCAACGAAAATTTGATTGCTGATGATTATGTTAAGCAAGCCGAAGGCCTTTATTTTCAAGGCAATTATGATGAGGCATTAGTCTGCTTGGAAAAAGCTGTTTTAGCTAATGATAATTTGGATGAGGCTTGGTATTGGCGCGGAAATGTGTTAATAAGATTGCAGCGCCCCGAAGAAGCACTCGCCTGTTACGACCAAGCAATATTAATTAAACCGGATAACTACGAAGCATGGTATAATAAAGCGAATTTGCTGGCAAAATTGCAGAAGTACGAAGAGGCGATCGCCTGTTACGAGCGAGCAAGTTCGAGCGAATCTCGAAAATACGGTTGTTGGCACAGCATAGGGGCTTTGTTGGGTCAATTGCAGCATTACGAAGAAGCGATCGCCAGTTACGATCGCGCCCTGGCTATCAAAGCAACCGACAGCGAAATTTGGCACAACCGAGGCGCGATGCTGGCCAAAGTACAGCAGTACGCAGCCGCAGTTGATTCTTACGATCGCGCTCTTGAACTCAATCCCAACAGATACGAAACTTGGTACAATCGAGGCAATATGCTGTGGAGACTACTCCGCTACAGCGATGCTATTGATTCTTACGATCGGGCGATCGGCATCCGGCCAGACAAATACGAAGTTTGGTACAATAGAGCGGCTGTGCTCGGAAAATTGCAACGATATCAAGAATCGATCGAATCCTACGACAAAGCAATCGCCCTTAAACCGCAGGATTTTGAAGTGTGGCACAACCGAGGCGTAGCTTTCGACAAACTGTCGCAGCACGAAGCAGCAATTGCCTCTTACGAATCAGCAATTACCCTTAATTCCGAGTGTTACGAAGCTTGGTTTGGCAAAGGCGAATCTTTGGCAAAATTGCAGCGCCCTGAAGAAGCGATCGCAGCTTATGAGAAAGCGATTGCTATTAAGCCAGACTCCTACGATGCTTGGCATCACTTGGGCACAGCTTTGTCAGCATTAAAGCGCTATGAGGAAGCAATGGCAGCTTACGATCGAGCTATTGCCATCAAACCTGACAATGCGGAAGCTTGGCGCGATCGAGGCGCAATTGTATCGGAATTAAAACAGGATACACACGGAAATGAATCGGGTGAAAAAGAGACTTAAATAGTCCTGGATGCACGGGTGGTCAGAAACCGGGTTTTTTGCGAAAATACTGCATCCCGACCTTTAAAACTGGTAAAAACCCGGTTTCTTTGGTATTTATGCGTCCACGACTATTAAATTCAGTCCCAATCCGGTTGTTCAAAATTTATAGGTGCATCCCTCCCGTTGTTGACGAGTATTTAACGAGACTTGATAGCGGGCATTTAAATGCTTTTTGTCTAAGGATTGTCATCTAAATTTTTCGTTTTTTTTCCGCTGCGTTTGGGGCGGTTTTTTTTTATGGTAAATTTAGGTAAGCTGCAAACAAGGAGAATAGTTATATGTCTGTTCAGCTTCAAAAACGGTTATTTACAGTAAAAGAATATCATTTGATGACTGAGGCTGGTATTCTCTCGGAGGGCGATCGGGTAGAACTCATAGAAGGAGAGATTGTTAAAATGGCTGCAATTGGTACTCGTCACGCAAGTTCCGTTAAGCGTCTCACCAGGCGCTTCAGCCTCATTCCAGAAGATCGGGCCACTCTGGGCGTCCAAGACCCTATCCAGTTGACTGAGCGCACTGAACCTCAACCGGACGTTGTATTGCTGCAACCTCGCGCTGACTACTACGCTACAGCCCATCCAGTACCGTCTGAAGTTTTGCTGTTAGTTGAGGTTTCAGATAGTACGGTTGATTATGACAGAGATGTGAAAGTATCGATTTACGCGCGATCGCTCATTCAGGAAGTTTGGCTGGTAGATTTAGTTGAAAATTGTTTGGAAGTTTACCGTCAGCCCGGCCCGAACGGTTATAGTTTAATGCTCAAGTTTTGGCGCGGTCAACAAGTTGCGCCGCTGGCTTTTCCCGATTTAGAAGTGAGCGTTGATTTTATATTGGGTTAGGGCGATCGCGCCACTCGCAAACATACTGCTATCTTGCCTTACAATATATTTAACAGCCCAAATCAGCGCAAGTTCTATTAGGTGGGCAATCAACTGCTGTCTTGCACTTATAGAGAATTTGTGGCTCATTTATAGCGAGAGGTTAGAGCTGAAACACAGGAATCTATAATCATAATTAACGCTACTTTTCTGCAACACTTACTATTCCAAATCTCCTAAATAATTGGACGCAAATTTTAACCTATCCCTAACATTATCGGCGCTAGTAAGATTACGTATTTTTTGAGCGACTCCACTGAAATTCTCATCTTCTATAAGTGATTTATAGCGTTCTCCCAGTTGTTCAAGATTATTAATTTTGCCTTGTTCTAACCTGCGGGCAATAACGACCATTACAGCTTCAAAGTAAGTAGGTATCAATATTTTTTGAGGTTTAAAAGCTTTGTTACCAAGACCTTTATGGATCGCTTCAATCGTTGGGATAAATGCGTTTATTATTTGTTCTTCCGATTGGCGGGCAAGGTGTCTATTTTGCCTCATGTATTGATTTAGAAATTCTTTTAGAGAAGGCTTATAATCGTTGCCCTCGAAGTAAAAAGCCAGGAATCGCAAAATAAGTTCTCGATCTTTCCCGTTTTTATCTGGGAGACCAAATATGTCACGCCACGCTGGGTTTTGATTGAGTTGCCCTAGCAAATTATTGAGTTCGCCGTGATAGATGCAAGCACGAATTTCCTGCGGTTTAAGGATAGTACCTCCGGTATTTAGCCTTTCAAAGATATAATAAATACTACTGTCCTCGCCTTGAGAAAGTGGCTCGACAATTGTAGCGGATACAAGCGAGTCATCTAATTGGCGTCTGTATGGGTCTTTCAGTGATTTATATGTCTCTCTCTCAAATTCTGTATGAACCCCTTTCAGAGCAAACGACTGCCGACTGTTAGGAAACTTGCCTTTGTAGAAATATAAAAGGCTACGTAATCTTTGCTGACCATCAATCACCAGCAGTTTTTTTGTATCTCGCTCTCTTGCTAGAAAGATGCCGGGAACTGGAAGACCAAGCAAGAGTGATTCTATAAAACGCGATGCTTGTTTTGGTTTCCAGACATAAGCACGCTGGAAGTCTGGAATAAATACGTCTTCGCTTTCCAGGCGTCTAACTAGACCCTCTACATCAAAATCTCTTCGATCAACTGCTAGGGAGAATCTGGAGGGAATAATGTCCTCCTCATCTTCCGCGCTATCATCTTCCCCGCTATCCTGAATATCGTTTTCCTGTTCCTCATCCCCTAGATCGTTGGGGGAAGATGGCTCACTGTTTGACTCAAATGTATTCATCTTGTAGCTTCCTTTCTGCCTGAGTTATTAGATATTATAGACCGATCGCTCCCCTCATCTATCTCTCAATATTAAGATTTCCTTAGTTGCTGCCGTGGCGCACAGAAATCGGTGATACAATCAACAGCTTAGCTAGGGGTGCCCGAATATCAGGGCTGAGAAAACACCCTTAGAACCTGAGTCTGGGTAATACCAGCGGAGGGAAGCTGTTTATCAAGGAAATTAAATATGCGTACCGAATGGATCGCTAAGCGTCAGGGGCACACCAATGTATCTCAAATGCACTACGCCCGCCAAGGTGTAATTACTGAGGAAATGCACTTTGTGGCTAAGCGAGAGAATCTCCCGCCAGAACTGATCCGCGCGGAAGTAGCGCGGGGACGGATGATTATTCCCGCTAATATCAATCACCCGAATTTGGAACCGATGGCGATCGGCATTGCCTCCAAGTGCAAAGTCAATGCTAATATCGGTGCATCTCCCAACTCTTCCAATATGGAAGAAGAAGTTGACAAGCTTAAATTAGCAGTGAAATACGGCGCTGATACCGTGATGGACTTGTCCACCGGCGGCGGGAATTTGGATGAAATTCGCACCACGATTATCAAAGCTTCACCAGTGCCGATCGGTACTGTACCCATTTACCAAGCACTAGAAAGCGTTCATGGTAATATGGAAAGTCTGACGCCCAATGACTTTCTTCACATCATTGACAAACACGCTCAACAAGGTGTTGATTACCAAACAATTCACGCCGGAATTTTGATTGAGCATTTGCCCTTGGTAAAAAATCGGTTGACTGGGATTGTCTCTCGTGGCGGCGGCATTTTGGCGCGGTGGATGCTGCATCACCACAAACAAAATCCCCTCTACACTCACTTTAACGACATCATTGAAATCTTCAAAAAATACGATGTTTCGTTTAGTTTGGGAGATTCTCTGCGCCCAGGTTGCACTCACGATGCGTCGGATGAAGCTCAATTAGCTGAACTCAAAACTTTGGGACAATTAACTCGCAAAGCTTGGGAACATGACGTGCAGGTAATGGTGGAAGGCCCGGGCCACGTTCCGATGGATCAAATTGAGTTTAATGTCAAGAAACAAATGGAGGAATGTTCCGAAGCACCATTCTATGTTTTGGGGCCGTTGGTAACAGATATTGCGCCTGGATACGACCACATTACCTCAGCAATTGGGGCGGCGATGGCTGGTTGGTACGGTACTGCAATGCTGTGTTACGTGACGCCGAAGGAACACTTAGGATTGCCGAATGCTGAGGATGTCCGAAACGGGCTGATTGCTTACAAAATCGCGGCTCATGCTGCAGATATTGCACGGGGCCGTCCGGGTGCGCGCGATCGCGATGATGAACTCTCGAAAGCGCGTTACAATTTCGATTGGAACCGTCAATTTGAGCTGTCATTAGATCCAGAACGGGCAAAGGAATATCACGACGAAACTTTGCCGGCGGATATCTACAAAACTGCTGAATTCTGTTCAATGTGCGGGCCTAAGTTCTGTCCGATGCAGACTAAGGTTGATGCCGATGCTTTGACGGAATTAGAGAAGTTTTTGGCTAAGGAACCTGTAGCCCAAAGCTAATATTAGTAGGGTGGGCATTGCTCACCTTAGTTAATCGTAAAGCTGTTTCGTTTCTTGTGGGGCGGGCATCCTGGCCGCCCCAAACTATGGTGCTGATGGCGCACCTTACTTAAGGTTATCTTAAAAAGATTTTCCCCAAAGAAGAATTGCGATGTTCCCTTGCAGGTAATTTTTTGTTACCCAGGAATCCAGAATTTGAGCGAGATTGGGATGAGCCAAAAAAGTAGCTATTTGCTGTTTAGTTAATAGCTTGCCATCTGCGTCATGCCCAAATTATTTATTTCGCCTTTTCAATATAAAACTCTTCATCAACTCAATTTCGTATAAACTCCACTCGCCTCGCAAACCCAGTGCCCAAGAATGAATCGAATTGCCACCGCGATAGTCAATTAGCCCCCTACCCTGTACTGGTAAACTAACTGAGCGTCGGGATTGATTTCGCTGCTTAATACGAATTCTGTTTCCAGATTCAACGAACCAGCGGCGGATTCAAACGCTAATCTAATGCCGTCTCTTTCTGAGAATAAGCCAATAAAACGGATTTTTTTCAGGGCCATTAAGTTGGCGGTAAAAACTCATATTTTGTACTATTTTTTAAGGGAGGCAGAGCCTCTAGATCTTCATTACCAGGCAGAGCCTGGTAACGAGAAACGAGAAATTTTCAATTCGTAGGGTGCGTTAACGCCGTGTAACGCACCGCCAGCCTCATGCACCATTTTAGCTAAGTAAAAGATTTACCTGGAGATGTTAGCTCGCGCTGTCTGTTGGCACGTTGAAAGAATGCGGCGATCGTTTGAGCTAATTGTGCGGATAGAATGCAGATTTGTTAACTGAGTATTGAGTTCAACTGTTTGAACTTTTCCGGCTGAGATTGCCTTCCCGTACAGTGTATTTCCCTGAATTTTACCAGTGAAGCACGCAAAATCCGATCGCGGCGCGTAGATTGCACCAACGACGCGATCGTTCTGGCGTTGAAACACAATATAGTTTTGAAGAACTTGGTTGGGCTGTGGCGAATCTCCGTACAGGTAAATACCATCTGGCAAAGCAGCAACATTAGTCTTAGATGGATTTTGTTGTGCTTGAAGCGGTTGTTCCTGAATGCCAACACCAATTAGTGTCAGAGGAAAAATAAAGGCTGTTGCCAGTAGTTTCCATTTCTCTTTAATAGATGCAGGTAAAATCATTACTGCTTCTCCTTGCGTCGTCATCTAACATATTAAAACAATCTTCTCTAGTTAATATCTCACTCAGGTTATAATTTCGCTCTGCTAAAATCAGCCGATTGGTATAGATTCTGAACCTGAAAGCTTGCGCTTGTTTAGCACCGAAAACTTTATTTTCCCTTGTCCTCCAAGTGCCTGAGCTGATTTTGATAAAATTAGAGCAGACATAGTTTATAATCCCCCCCAATAAAACACCGATCTAAGGTTGGTGCCGATACTTTGACCGAATTAGAGAAGTTTTTGGCTAAGGAACCTGTAGCGCAAAGCTAGTTGCTAGGGTGAGCGGAAACACTCCGCCCACCCTTCCCAATTCACCGGGCGCTAACTTTTTGTTGGGTAGAGCACAAAACATTCTGGATAACTTCTAGAGCAACAGCTTTAACTACATTAATACTTACACTATTACCCAGTTGATGATAAGCTTTATCATCATTAGGATGCAGAATAAAACTATCGGAAAAACCTTGTAACCGTGCTGCTTCGCGGGGTGTAATCCTGCGGACTCGGTTATGATAGTAAACTCCTAATCTATTAGCATCACTGGCAACAATTGTTACGGAAATTTTCTGCGGATCGAGAAATTTATAGACTTCAAAGGAAAAGTTACCGGATACAGGTTTGTATTGATTGTTGTTCCTTTGCAGGTACTTTTTTGTTACCAAGGAATCCAGCATTTTATCGAGATTGGGATGAGCAAAAAAAGTAGCTATTTGCTCTTTAGTTAATAGCTTGCCATCTTGGTCCGCTCCAAATTCTTTATTGCGCCTTTTCAATATAAAAAGATTCATTAATTCAATTTCGTCTAAACTGCACTCGCCTCGCAAACCCAGTTCCCAAGAATGAATCGAATTGCCACCGCGATAGTCAATTAGCCGCCTACCGTGCAGTCGGCTGAAATCATTGTTAACTATTTGTTTCAACGCATTAACAAATTCTGGCGAACAATCATATTTTGGATCTGGATTGTCTTCCAAAATATCTGCAACTGTAACAGGTTGGCTTAACGGGGAAAAGAACGATAGCTGTTGATGACTAGAGGAATGCGAATCTTTTGGACCTACGTCGGAAATTAGCTTAAATTGGGGCGAAGCATTTAAAATTCCTACTAGGTAAACTCGGACACGGTTCTGAGGTAAGCTAAAGTTAGAGCTGTTGAGCAAAAAATAATCGAAGCTGTAACCTCGGCTTTTGATTTCGCCCTTAATAGTTTCGAGGGTTCTGCCGCCGTCGTGGCTGACAAGCCCCCGCACGTTCTCGAAAATAAATGCTTGAGGTTTAAAGGTATCAATTAACCTTGCAATCTCAAAAAATAGGGTGCCTCTGGTGTCTCCAAATCCCTCTTTTTTGCCAGCATAGGAGAAAGACTGACAAGGAAATCCCGCTAGTAAAATTTCATGTTCAGGCAGTTTGTCAATTAATCGGATGTCGCCTAAAGGTGTGTCGGCAAAGTTTTTCTGGTAAACTAACTGAGCGTCGGGATTGATTTCGCTGCTTAATACGCATTCTGTTTCCAGATTCAAGGAACGAGCGGCGGATTCAAACCCTAATCTCATGCCGCCTATTCCTGAGAATAAGTCAATAAAACGGATGGTTTTCATAGCCTTAAACTCGCTGGTTAAGATTGATATCTTAAACCATTGTTAACATGAGGCAGAGCGAAAATATCTGCGTTACCAAGTTCTACCTGGTAACGAAGGGAATCGCACAAACTGCTATTTCTTGCTACTAATCCATTCCTTAAGATCCTGAATGGTAAAAATGGCTTGAAAATCCAATCCCGCCTCGCGATATAATTCCCCTCCACCTTGCTCTCTGTCAATCAGCGACAAAACGCGATCGACTTTATAACCAGCCGCCCGCAGCCTTTCCACCGCCTGCATCGCCGACTTACCCGTCGTCACCACATCCTCCAAAACCGCCACATTCGTCCCCTCTGGCAATAGCGGCCCCTCAATATAAGCCATTGTCCCGTGTCCCTTCGTCTCCTTTCTGACAATTAGCGCCGGAATCGATCGACCTTCCAGAGCCGAAACCACACTCACAGCAGTTACAATCGGGTCAGCACCCAAAGTCAAACCGCCCACAGCTTGCACATCCGACGACAGCATCGACAACAACAAACGTCCCGTTGCCAAAGCACCTTCAGCGTGCAGCGTCACCGGTTTGCAGTTAATGTAATAAGAACTTTTCTGCCCCGAAGACAGCACAAAATCGCCTTCGCGATAGGCAAACTCGCACAACAAATCTAGAAGTCGATCGCGCAACACCTTCAAATCCGCAGCATCCATAACTCACACAGTGTAAAAAACACTAATAATCCGCCGATAATCAGTTTATATTGGAATCGGAATTAATTAAGGAGGCCCAAATATATGAGTCAAAAGTTAAAAAGCCTGAGCGGCGCGTTGATTCTCGCTGTCGCCTCTGCCGCGCTGGCATCCGTCAAACCAGCTCAAGCACAAACAGAGCGATTTCACCCGATTGCCGACGACTTCAACCGACAATACTTTGAAGCTTCAGGAGACTTTTACCAAAACGTCAGCTTGCAAGGTTACTTTGGGGACTATTTAGGCATCGGTTCCCCCAGTGGCGTCGTTGCCTTTCCCGAAAAAGAAATCGAGCGGGATGCCAGCCGCGTCAACGGCCTCTACCGACGAATAATGCAGCGGCAAGTTTCCAGCGATCCGATTCTCCGCGTCCCGGATGCAGTTAATCCCTTCGATGCCTCAGTCATGGCACTGCCTGCTGCTTGCCAGCTAGCACCTCAACCAAGCGGCTGTTTCGCTACTCCCGGCGGACTCCAAGATCAGTTTACACTTCCAACACGGCAGGAAGGTTCACCGACTGATCCAGGGCCCGTTAGAGGACTTTATCAAGTATCGCCCCCTGGCCAAAATTAATCGATCGACAGTTGCGAGTTTTGAGCCGAGGCGGGTTTACTCAATCTCGGATTTGTATTAGAGAGAAAGCCTCAACCCGCCCCAAAAGCTCATGTTTTGGCAATCCTTTCGGTAAACGCGCAACTGACTTTTTTGTAACTATCGCAGTTATTTTACAGGAATAAATATTATCCAATATTTATCAAACAATGCTGCCATCAGGCATGATTGTTCCTTTCAAAATAGCTTCGCCCAGATTAGCTCCCACCAAGTTCGCGCCCCTGAGATTTGCCCCGGTCAAATTAGCCCCTCTCAAATCCGCTTTGCCAAGGTTTGCCCACCGGAAATCTGCCGCGCTCAACTGTGCAAAACAGAGATTTGCCCGGAAAAGATATGCTCCAGTGAAGTGAGCTTCTGCGAGGTTAGCTTTAGAGAAATTACCTGCATAGGAATGTGCTTCAATCAATTCGGCTTGAGTCAGATTAGCTTGACTGAGATTAGCAAAATTGAGGTTCGCCCCCATCGCATTAGCTCGAAACATCACCGCACCGATTAAATTCGCCTCACCGAAATCGGTTTGTTGGAGATTAGCAGCGGTGAGGTCAGCTCCAATTAAATTAGCACTGCTCAAATCAGCTCCCCTAATGTCTGCAGCTCGGAGGTGAGTGCCAGTTAAATTAGCTTTAATTAAATTAGCTTCCAGCAGTTGCGCTCCGGCAAGATTTGCTAAACTGAGGTTAGATTCGGCGAGGTTTGCCGCAATTAATTTAGCCTTAAACAAATCTGTTTTAAAAAGGTTCGAGCGCCAAAGATGCGCCCCTCTGAGATTTGCTTCCGCGAGGTTAGCTTCGCTGAGATCCGGTTCTATATTTGGGTTGAGACTTCTCCATTCAATCCAAGTAACTGCACCTTTTTTTAACAGCGCTAAATGCTGTGTATTTGCCATAATTTCATCTCCTTTAACGGCTATTCCTTGCGACCAAAAATTGCTGGATTTTCTCGACCCGTCACGCTTTCCACCGCCGCAATTGCTGCCTGGGAACCTGCTATAATATCTCGTTCTGCGCCACCGAGGTAAAGCCGTCCGAAACTACCGACAGCCTGAACCTCTAAGATGTTAATAGATGCGCCTTTTTCTGCTTCATTGGCCGCCAGCGCTGCATAGGCCGCCGGTTCTACTTCTAAGACGTAAAGCGTTTGTCCCGCCAGCAGCAACTGTCCGCGGCGGGTGCGGTTGATTAATTGTGTTTGGTGGGCGTCAATGTTGCGAATAATTTGACTGGAAATCACTCGCGGTTTGATACATTCTTCTCTGCGGACTCCGATGAATTCTAGAATTGCTTTACCTGCGGCCCGCGTTTCCCCCTGCTGACTCGAGTGTACTTCCAGAAGGCCGTACAAGCGTTCAACTATCTGCACTCCTGGGCGCACGGAGGCAGATTTGAGGGCGACATCGGTAATTCGGTTAATTTCTATACCGGGCGAGATTTCTATCCACAGCGACGCATCCCCCGGCAGCGGCAAGAATCCGGCGGCGACTGTGCCGATGTATGCTGCGTGCTGTGGCTGCAAGTTGTCTAGAAATACGTAGCTGCGTAACTCTATTCCCAAAAGTTTTGATCTCCGTCGATCGAGTTCCAACACTTATCTGTGCAATATCTGAGTTTACCTTTTTTTGTGAACAACACCTTGTCTGTATGATTGTTGACTGTTGACTGTTGACTGTTGACTGTTTGAACAATACCGATGCAACCGGAAACTATATGAGACACCCCAGAGTGCCGTTCCGGTCACAGCGAGCCATGTTTAATTTCGTGCGGCTGCTAAAAATTTGATATCAATCTGTAGTTATAGGTGGAACTTAACCATCTTTACTGCTAGAGGTGGATTTAACTTTAAAAGCGAATCGATATAGTTTTGATAGTTAAAGATTTTAGCCAACAGAGAGCATTTGAATTATGAAACGTTCTGATTTATCCAAAGCAATCGGTGCAGGTATTATAGCTGCTGGGTTAGCCATAGCACCAGCTCATCTGCCTGCTTCAGCTCAGACAGATACAACTGGCGGTACTAACAACACTACAACCACCACCACTCCTCGCTCCGATGTCTACAATGCTGAAACAGATCGCGATTTTGATTGGGGATGGTTGGGATTGTTAGGTTTGTCTGGTTTGTTGGGTTTGATTCCCCGCAAACGTGAAGAAAATGTCCGCTATACAAGTACAACGAGTGAACGCGAGCCCGCCGTGCGTACTGACTACCGCTAAGAATTGAGTCTTAGGGCTGTGGGCATCATGCAGGGACAGGATGTTTTAACCTGTCCGATCAGTACCAATAATCATCAAAAAACCTCCATCTGTGGGGTTTTTTTATTGGAGATGATGCGCGATCGATCGACGATTAAATTGGTTACATCTGAGATATTGTACCATTGTCAATCAGATTTTTATGAACAGGCAAGATGCCTGTTCCACAAGAAAATTCACTTTTTGTGGAACAGGCCGGAAAGCCTGTTCCTGACAATGGTGCAATATCTCAGATATAAGCGGAATTGAGATTATTAACTTCTTCCTATCTTCTTCCCTCCCTCCTTCGCGTTCTTTGCGTCTTCGCGGTTCATTAAATAAAGACTTTTCCGACACAAAAACACTTTAAATAAGGTTTTTGCCCGATCGATCAAGTACCTCCCAAATCGCCTGCACCAACTGGTCGGGGTCTAAAGGCTTGGAAATGTGGCGCTGGAACCCCGCAGCCAGGGCCTGCTGATAGTCAATCTCTCCAGCATAAGCCGTGAGGGCGATCGCCGGAATCCGTCCCCCTTTGTCGGGCGCTAGAGCCCGAACCTGTCGCATCAACATATAACCGTCAGTATCGGGCATTCCAATATCGCTCAACAGCAAATCGGGCACAGACTGGGTTAAAACCGCCAAAGCATCGGCGGCGTTAGCAACTGCTGTAACACTTGCCCCACAATCCTCAAGCAGAAAAACCACCAAATCTCGCGCATCGGCATCATCATCCACCGCTAACACCCTGATACCGCTTAAATTGAAGGATGGGTCCGGCGCCGCAGTTCCCGCAGGACTTGTCTGAGATTGCACGGGCATCAGAGGTATCCTGACGGTCAAGGTTGCACCTTTTCCTTCGCCGGGACTGTCGGATTTCACTGTGCCGCCGTGGAGTTCGACGAGATGGCGGACGATCGCCAATCCTAAACCCAATCCGCCAAACTTGCGCGTCATCGTGCTGTCAGCTTGCCGGAAGTAGTCGAATACATACGGCAGAAAATCAGGTTCGATACCTTTTCCCGTATCAGTTACAGTAATTTGGGCTTGGGTGTCCACCCGATCGAGAACGACTTCAATTTTGCCTCCCGGCGGGGTGAACTTGACGGCATTTGACAGCAAATTCCAGACTACCTGCTGAAGCCTGCCCGCATCGCCCAACACCGGGCCCAGATGCGGTGCCAAGTGAGTGCTGATTTGAATCGATTTGACTTGGGCCGCCAGACGCACCGTTTCAATGGCAGCGCCGATCACCTCGGCTAAATCCACAGGTACAATATTCAAGCTGACCTTACCTTGCAGAATTCCCGACACATCGAGCAAATCTTCGATAAGCTGGGTTTGCAGTTTAGCGTTGCGCTCGATCGTCTCTAAGGCATAACGCTGCTTTTCCGGTGTCAGAACGTTCGATTGCAGCAGCTTCGCCCAGCCCACAATCGGGTTTAAGGGAGTCCGCAATTCGTGGGACAAAACAGCCAAAAATTCGTCTTTGACGCGGTTAGCGCGTTCTGCTTCTTCCCGCGCTGCCTTTTCCCGTGCTAGAAGGCGTTCCCGTTCCGCTTCTGCAACTTTTTGATCTGTAATGTCAGTGTTAGTGCCACACCAGCGCAGCACGTTGCCTCCATCGTCGCGAATCGCCACGGCGCGGGAGAGAAACCAGCGGTACGATCCGTCTTTACCGCGCAAGGGGAAAGTATCTTCCCAGACTTCGCCTGTTTCAACGCTGCGCCTAAATTTTTCCACAACGCGATCGAGGTGTTCCGGGTGGTGCACCTTTTGCCAGCCCCAGCCTAGCATTTCTTCTAGGGTGGTGCCGGTGTAGTCAAACCAGCGCTGGTTATACCAGAAAATCGCCCCAGTAGCATCTGTCATCCAGGCCAACTGAGCGATGTTGTCAGCTAGAGCGCGGAACCGAGCCTCGCTTTCGTGCAGCTCATGCAGAGCTCGCGCGTGCAGGATCACCGTCCAGAGGCGAGCCACCACTTCTTGCATCAGCCAAACTTCATCGGGCCGCCAGTGCCGAACCACCCTTGATGTCACCAGCAAAAGAGCCACCCAGCGCCCTTCCTGAAGGCAGGGAACATCGACCAAAGCGCGAATCCACACGGCACCGTAGTTATCGAATAAATGCGCTGTATGGGGGTAAGTAGCGATATCTGAGATGACAAGTGTTTGACCTGCCATAGACAGAGCTTTCAGTTCTGGCGTCTTAAAGTCTGAGATTTGATAGGTGCCGACGGTGCTGGCAAGGTCGGACTGGTGCCAGTCTTGGTGGACAATTGCCCGATCGGCTTCTACATCAATTTCGTGCCAGATGCAGCGATCGACCTTTAAATATTCTCCCAGACTGTTCATTGCTTCCCACAACATTTCTGCGGGGTTGATGCGCTGCCGCAAGCGGACTTCGAGATCGGAGAGAAACTGCTCGTTGAGTTGGGCTTGTTTGCGATCGTGAATATCGGTGTTTGTGCCGATCCACTCGACAATCTGGCCTCCTGCGTCGCGAATTGGCACAGCGCGGGACAAATGCCAGCGTTCCATTTGGTCTACGGCCCGCCGCAGGCGCAGCTCAATTTGATAAACTTCTCCGGTGATTTGACATTCTTCCCAGCGAGCCCAAGATTCTGCCAAATCCGAGGGCGGGACTAGGGATTCCCAATTGCTTTGAGCGGCTTCCTCGTAAGACATTCCCAGATATTCCAACCATTGTTGTTGATTGGTAAAGCGAATTTCTCCGCCGGAACTTACGTTCCAAATCAGGTGGGGCAGCGACTCAGCCAGGAAGCGGAAGCGGCGGTCGCTTTCTGCTAAGCTTTCTTCTGCTCGTTTGCGATCGTCAATATCAATGCCGATCCCAGCCCATTGCACCACCTGTCCCTTCCTGTTTTTGACGGGTACAAGTCGCGCTAGATGCCAGCGGTAATTACCATCAAACCTGCGTACCCGACACTCGAATTCGTAGGCTTCCCCTGCTTCAATCGCAGGAGTGCGCGTGGCGACAACTGCGGGCAGATCGTCAGGATGAAATAAGTGCAGCACCGGCGCAGCCAGTGGCAATTCTGGCATCAGGCCCGTGTAGGTTTTCCAGTGTTCGTTGCAAAACTCTAACCTGCCGTCGGCGGTGTTGATCCACATTAATTCCGGGACGCCATCGGCGAGGGTGCGGTAGAGATTTTCACTTTGCCGCAGTGCTTCTTCTATTTGCCGGCGCTCGGTTTTGTCCTGCATAATTTTCAGGAAACCTTGCACCTCGCCGTCTGCGTCACGCAGAGGCATCACTAGCCCGCTGCCCCACAAGCGGCTGCCGTCTTTGCGGAGGTGCCAGCGCTCGTTTTCTCCTTTTCCCTGAGTCAGGGCGCTGTGCATTTCTCCTTCCGGCATTCGCGCAGCAGAGTCTTCTGGGGTGAAGATGATGCGTCCGTGCTGCCCGACAATTTCAGCTTCGGAATAGCCCAGCAATCTCTGGGCCCCTGCGTTCCAACTGGTAATGTGTCCGTCGGTGTCGGTCGTGAAGATGGCGTAGTCTTTGGCGCTGTCGAGAATCAACTGCAGGTGGTTTTCACGATCGCGCAGTGCTGCTTCTGTTTGTTTGCGCTTGGTAATGTCGCTTGTGAAGCCGACTATTTTTGTCACTTCACCTTGCTGGTTGCGGATCAAACAGCCGCGCTCCCAAACATCAATCCAGCGCCCGTCTTGGTGCCGGACTCGGTACTCGTCTTCGTAGCGCTCGGCACTTAAGATTGATTCGGCCCCGGCAAGGATGCGTGCCAAATCGGCGGGATGGATGCGTTCTCTCCACCACTCTGGTGTTGCCGGTGCATCCTCTGGGTAGACACCGACGATCGAGAAGAGTCCCTCGGAACGGTAAACTGAGTTTGCTGCCAAATCCCACTCAAACACCAGGCCGTCGATCGCCCTTGTAGCTAATTGAAAACGGTTGTAGCTTTCTTGCAAGGCGAGTTCGGCCATTTTGCGAGCGGTAATTTCCTGTACCACGATATGAATCCCAACAATCTCTGGGCCCCTGTC
The DNA here is from genome assembly GCF_036704705.1 of Microcoleus sp. K1-B1. Lineage (NCBI taxonomy): Bacteria > Bacillati > Cyanobacteriota > Cyanophyceae > Oscillatoriales > Microcoleaceae > Microcoleus > Microcoleus sp. K1-B1. The sequence continues at coordinate 28,326 of NZ_JAUBSH010000047.1, forward strand.
TCTGAGCGGCCACCAATTCTGGAGCCAAGTGCGAATAACAGTGGGTTGAGCTCTGGTTGCACCGGTGAGTTCAAAATTCCGGATCGGTTCTCCGGTGTCTAGAAGGTGGCGCAACAAAGGTTCGGCTGTGTCTGCCCAGTCGGGGACAATTTCGCGCAGGGTATGGCCGATGTGCTTTTCTACGGCCAAGCCGTTCATTTGGGCAAACCGCTGGTTGATCCGCACGAACCGCAAATCTGTGTCTAAAACGGCCAAACCCACGGGAGTTGTTTGGTAGAGCGACTCTATCTCTAGAAGTTGACGCCGCACGGTTTGTTCGCTCTGTTGCAGCGCGAGTTCGGCTTTTTTGCGATTGGTAGCATCAAATAATACTCCGATAAACCGCACTGCTTCGCCTGCAGCGTCGTAGAGATAGCGCCCGAACGCTCTCAACCAGCGGATTTCTCCGTTGTCGGCCCGGATGATCCGGTATTCGGGGGAGTAGAGCGATCGGGTTTGCCGAGCTGTTTTTATTTCGTGCAGGACTTGTTTTAAGTCATCTGGATGCACGCAGTTTTCCCACACAGCTACGCTTACTTCGCCGTCTGGTACTGGTTCGCAGCCCAAAATGCTGAAATGGGTCGCCGACCAAATTACTCGATTTGTTCGCACGTCTAAATCCCAGGTTGCCATGCCGGAGCCTTCGATGGCGATGCTCAAACGTTCTTCGCTTTGTTTTAAGGCAATTTCAGTTTGTTTGCGCTCGCTGATATCTGTCACGGAACCGACGGCCCGCAGGGGATTGCCTGACTCGTCCCAAATTGCTCGCCCTCGGGCTAAAACCCATTTGTAGCGGCCGTCGGGACAGCGAACGCGGTACTCGCAGCAGTAATGTGAGGTTTCTCGATGCAAGTGCTGCTGCCAATTGCTTTGCATTATCTCCAAATCATCGGGATGAATGTAGCTCAAAAATTGGCTGAAGTCTTTGACTTCTTCGGGCTGACGTTCCAAAATCTCTAAACACCGATCACTCAGGATCTGGCAATTGGTTTGCAGGTTCTGATCCCAAATGCCGTCGTTGTTGCCCTGCAAGGCTAGCTGCCAGCGTTCTTGGCTTTCTCGCAAAGCTTCTTTGGTTTGATGGGCGCGATCCATTTGTACGGCGGCAACGGCAAAGTCTGCTAGGGCGATCGCGATCTCCAAGTCTTCGGCATCGAATTGGCGATCGGAATCGTGAGATACAATCCATATTGCCCCCAGCGGTTGATTTTCTGCTTGCAGTGGCACGACTAACGCTTCGGCGATCGGCAATTCTAGCTGCTGTAAGTCGGTGAAGTATTGTTCTGGAGCGAAGTAAAGCTGAGGAGTTTGGTGATCGATCGGGGTTCCCGACAAACGCAATTTGCGGGGTGTGTTTCTATGTTCTGCTGCTTCCCACGCTCCCGCTAAGGCTTCCCAGCGAAATATTTGTTCTGAAGTTGCATTTTCTTCTAGCAAGCAGATTCCGACGCTTCCGGCGTCGCACAAATCTTTAGCGATCGCCACCAGTGTTTTGAGTAGCCTGTGGGGTGAGGTTGCCAATTGTCTAGCCAGCGTTTGCAGCGCTCGGTTTTCTGCTTTTTGATCGTGCGATCGAGGGATGCGGCGCGACAGTTCCTCGGCGATCGGAATGTCGGTTAAATTAGTTTGTGGGGTTTGCCAAGCTTCCATCAATTAGTCATCTCTACGTCTTTCGGTCTGAGCTGGCGAGCGTCTATCAGCACGCTGTTAAAGCATCTGCTATATTTATATATTATCTACCCACATAGAGAATATGTGAGCTATCTTGGAAATTACTTTTTAGTTTTCAGGCTAGTTGATTGGGAGCAGTCCAATTTTGTAAAAAGCCTTTTTTAGGAGTGCGAGCATCCCGATCACTTTATATATTTTTAGCGACCAAGATGCTCGCACGAAGAGTGAAAGCTTGCACGCTTGATGATAGGAGGAGCTCTTGGGAAAGTAAAAAGCGTTGTTTAGGAGTGCTTGCGTGACCGCACAGCACATTATATACATATAGCAAGCAAGGTCTGAAACCCGCGCCAGAGCTTGGTCTAAAATCTCGCTTTTTCCACAACAGGAATCGCGGGCTCGTATCCGTTTTTGGGCGGGTCAAGGAATCAATTCGCCCCCACAAAGAGATAAAATAGTATTCAGAAAAGCCTTTAATTCTGGACAGACTGCGGCAGCCTCCATGAGATTTTGTCCCTCTAATATTCTTTTGGCATCCCGTGCTTTATCATAACTGCGACGTTTTCCCTGTTCAAATATTTCTTTAATCCGATAAGAAGGTGGATTATTGTGATTGACCAGTTCAGGAGAACCGCTAGGAACGGCTCTATTGCCTCCTGATATTTGCTGAATTTTTGACCAAAAAGGTAACAGCCAAGCTTCAAAGTCATGGGAAGCTGCATGGGGATAAAATTTAGGATTGTTCCCTACCCAATTTTTCATTTGAGCCTTAGCATCCGCTGCATCTTTAAAATCTTTAGTGCCTGTATAAACATCAGTTAATGCAATTACAGCATCACAGGCATCTTTACCAGTCAATAAATTTTCCACGATGACCCTGAGTTTCTTTCCTTTGTGAATGCGACCGTTACAAGGTATAAACTTTAATTTTGGCATCTGCTGTCCCAGGCGTAACTGAAGAAACTCTTGCAGGTTAGACTTAAATGCCATTTCCGTTGCTCCTTCAACCAAAATAGCAATCTTCACGGTCTGCCTCCAATGATATTCATTGCCCAAAGCTGATCCAAGCTATAATCTTCTAACCAGTGTTCTAAGTCTATAGAGTCAGCCCAAGTTAGAGTTGTTAATCCATCTTCAGTATTGCAGACAAGCACCTCTTTAGGCTCTAAAAATCCGATCAGTCTATCTGAATGAGTTGCTACAATTAGTTGAGTTCTTTGAGAAGCTTCTCTCATAGCATGAGCTAGTTGTTGTAACAACTCTGGATGTAAACTAACTTCCGGCTCATCAATCAGCGTGACAGCGGTCAAATCTCGACTTTGCAGTAAGGTGATTAACCATAGAAATCGCAGCGTTCCCTCGGATAGTTGGTGCATATAAAAAGGATGAGAAAAATTTCGATCCTTCCAAGTCATTGCTAAAGTTCCGGCTGCTACTGGCGGAAAACTCAACCTTTCAAAATCAGGAAAAGCTGCAGCCAGTGTATCTTGAATAATTTCAAATCGATTTGGATCTGTTTCTCGCAGATAATAAAGGCATGAAACTAAATCTTCTCCCTTGGTACCGGGCAAAGTTGCAGGACGCATAGATTGAGGTAAACGTATAGGACTTTGAGGGGAAAGATTCAACTCCCAAGCCTTATAAAAGCTACATGAAGCTAAGTGCTGCCTCAATGTTTCTGGTTCCCGATACATCTTAGGAACCTGAGCGAGTGAGCTTTCCAAAGGATTGTACTGCCAGTTTGGACGTAGTAGCTTTTCATCGTCTGGACTGAAATATTTGACATCTAAACCGCGAGATTCAATATACTTAAAAGGTTGAGAAGCATTGGGATCGCGCTGTTGGATTAGAGTTTCTGAACCAATTTCATAGAATTGACCTTTGGTTGCAAGTTTCAGAGAATAGTTAAGGGGTTCCTGATTCTCTATAGGCATTGATAAGGAGATTGACACGCTATCAGCCCGGTCTAATGTTATCATCTGAGTTAGACCGCTCAACTCTGAAATTTTGGACTGTAACTGACCGTTCGCTGATGCTGCTAAAAGTGAGAATATTTCTAAGAAAGAACTTTTCCCAACACCGTTAGCACCAATCATCACTGTCAGATCTCGCATTTCCACCTCTGCCGAAAACAAACGGCGAAACCCCTCGATCTTTAGGCGCTCAAATGTGTTCATAACTTTTGCCCTTGAGCTTGTAGAATCGTAATATGCACAATTTTATTCCAGAATCACGCTTTTTTCCATATCTGACTTGGACAGAAATTCAGTCTATGCCGGATAAAGAAAATACTGTGATAATTCAGCCGCTAGGTGCGATCGAACAGCACGGCCCCCATTTGCCTTTAATTGTAGATGCGGCAATTAGCACAGCAGTGCTAGGCAAAGCCCTGACAAAGTTAGAGGCAAATATTCCCGCTTATGCTTTGCCACCTTTGTACTATGGCAAGTCGAACGAACACTGCCATTTTCCCGGTACAATTATGCTCAGTGCTCAGACAGTTTTAGCAGTAATTAGTGAAATTGCCGACAGTATTTATCAGGCTGGATTTCGGAAATTAGTGTTAATGAATGGTCACGGCGGACAGCCGCAGGTGATGGAAATTGCGGCGCGGGATATTCATCAGAAATATCAGGATTTCTCGGTTTTTCCGCTGTTTGTTTGGCGCGTTCCTAATGTGGCTGCTGAATTATTAACTGCCAAGGAGTTGGAGTTTGGGATTCACGCGGGCGATGCAGAAACGAGTTTGATGTTGTCAATTTTGCCCGAACAGGTAAAAATGGAACTGGCTGTTTGCGAGTACCCGCAGGGTTTACCAACAGACAGTTTGCTGAGTATGGAAGGCAATTTGCCTTTTGCTTGGCTGACGCGAGAGTTGACTGAAAGTGGTGTGTTGGGCGATGCGACGGCGGCGACGAAAGAAAAGGGATCTCGGATTCTCGAATCTCTCTCTGACGGCTGGGCACAAGTTATCAAAGATGTTTACAGATTTCGCCAGCCGCGTAGTAATTAAAAATTAAGAATTAAAAATCAAAAATTATTCTAATTTGTGTCAAAATGAGTCTAAGAAATTTTTTGAGTTGGAAAACTAACGATGAGTGTAAGTTCTAAATTGCAGCGCGCTTTTGAGCAAGGTCGCGCCCTGAAAATTATCAGCGGTTTAAATAATTTTGATGCCGCCAACGTTGCGGCTGTCGTCAAAGCAGCGGATCTCGGCGGTGCTTCCTTTGTTGATATTGCTGCCGATCGCGATTTGGTATTGATGGCAAAGCAGTTGACAAATTTGCCAATTTGTGTATCGGCTGTGGAACCGGAAAAGTTTGTGCCTGCGGTAGAAGCTGGCGCTGATTTGATTGAAATTGGTAACTTTGATGCTTTCTACGCAGTAGGCCGCCGCTTTGAAGCTGAGGAAGTTTTGCAGTTGACTCGCGAAACTCGATCGCTATTTCCAAATATCACTCTTTCTGTGACAGTTCCCCACATTTTGACACTCGACAAACAGGTGCAGTTAGCAATTGAATTAGTCAAAGCTGGCGCTAACATCATTCAAACCGAAGGTGGCACCAGTGCTCAACCAATTCACGCCGGCACATTGGGATTAATTGAAAAAGCAGCGCCTACTTTGGCCGCAGCCTTTGAAATTTCCCGCGCCGTATCCGTCCCCGTACTCTGCGCTTCGGGTATCTCCAGCGTCACCGCACCCCTCGCTATTGGAGCCGGTGCTGCGGGTGTTGGTGTCGGTTCTGCTGTTAGCCAACTTAATAGCGAAGTGGCGATGATTGCGGCTGTTCGCAGTTTGGTTGAAGCTTTGGCTTTGGTTTCGCGATCGCACTTGCCAGCTTCCATTTAATTAAGAAGGAAGAAGGAAGAAGGAAGAAGGAAGAAGGAAGAAGGAAGAAGGAAGATTTTTCCCATCCCTCGCTCTTCCCCTTCTCCCACTCTTCGCCTCTTCCACTCCCCCACTCTTTCACTTTTTCACTCTTCCTTAATAATTGATAAACCACACGGCATAATCATCTAATAACTGATTGTTTCGGGAGATTACATCAACTGATTCTAACTCTGATAAAGGCAACATAAACTTTTGGCGATCGCCGACGCGCTGCACTTCCACAAATATGCCTTCTTCCTGAAGCACTAAATCTTCCAACCGATTAATTGTGAACCTATCAGTATAAGAAGGTTGAGTTTTTTTGAGCCGTGCATATTCTTTTTTGCTGCCAGAACCCATTGTATATTCTTCTTCCCATTCAAACTCTTCTATGCCGGTAACGTGGCACGGGAGTTGAATATTTTGCTTGATGTACTCTAGATATTTGACGGAATTTTTTAGGCTGAAATCAATATTTTTTGATCCCAAAATCTTGCTGATTTTAGTTTCAAATTGCTTGGTATTAAATGGCATATTTTTATCGAGATGCGCTAACATTTCTGGATCGAACCCCGCTCTCAATTCGGATAATTCCTCCAGCAGGCTCTGAAAGTCGTTTACCGGTTTCGGTCTTCTGCCTGCTACAATGGTTTCATCAAGCTGAACTGGAGGAAGTTCGGATTGTGAAGGAAGGGATTGGCTTTGCTCTGGGCGATCGTCCACTTTAGATTTGTTAACTTTAGACTTGTTAACTTTAGGCTGGTTAAGTTTAGGCTTGTTAAATTTAGGCATCGCTCGGTCTCGCTGGCTCGGTTTATCAATAAAGTATATCTTGGCAGAAGTACATTGTGTCTGATAGGAGGAAGCTGTAATGCAACTACTGAAATCACCTGATGAATCGCCAGTCTATCAAGGACAATTCGGCGAGTTTACGATTACTCAAAACGATCGCACGGGAGTGTTGATTTACCGCGCTGGATTGGGGGTGGCGGCGCTGTGTTTTGCGATCGGCACTACTCTGGTGCTGCAACAGGGCGACAACCCGATGGCTATCCAAGCTGTAACGCCTGTTTTTGCTTGTTTCTGGATAGCTTTAGGCGTCAGCTTGGCAACTATTCACATTTACATGATTGCGCTGCACCGAACACTACAGGCGTTTTGGGCGATCGGCGGCGCGGCAGCATTGTTTGTCGCCCTACAAAGCAGCCAACCTCTAGCTTTAGCAGTGTACGAACATCCCGCCACGTTGTGGGGAATTGGCTTTACTTTTGCTGCCTTAAATGGCATTTATTTTAAGGAAGCATTCTGCTTTAATCGCCTCGAAACTAAGTTCTTGACTCCGGGAGTTCCTTTGTTAATTTTAGGACATATTTTTGGATTTTTGTCAGCCGAAAATGAACAATTTTTGCTAGCTATTTGGGCGGCTTTGTTTATTATATTTGCTGTGCGTAAGTTTTTTCAACCAATGCCGCAGGATATCGGGGATAAAAGCGTTTTTGAGTATCTGAAACACCAATAATTTGGGAATGGGGCATTGGGAATGGGGCATTGGGTATTGGGAAATTCTATCACTTTCCCACTATTTCCCTCTTCCCCAGTCTCGCCGAATCTGCCTCCATACCTGAAAACATCTAGATCGAGTTAAAATGAGAATTCGTCTAATCCGCCGCCGAGAAATGTGGGCAGTTACCAGGGAAGGCTGGGTAATTGCTCTGATGGGATTAATAATTGCAATGATCTTAATTCTCACAAATATCCATCCATTTTTGGCGGTAAATGCGCCGATTAAAGCAGATATATTGGTTGTCGAAGGCTGGTTGCCGGATTATGCGATCGAAAGTGCGATCGCCGAATTCAAAAAAGGGGAATACCGCCAATTAATTACGACAGGAGTTCCTTTAAGTAAAGGCTTCTATCTCGCTGAATATAAAAATTATGCCGCACTAACTGCCGCGACTTTTATTGCGCTAGGATTTGATAAAAACCAAGTAGTAGCAGTACCAGCAGCGAGTGTTGTCAAACACCGCACTGCTGCTTCTGCGATCGCACTTCGGGATTGGCTGGCTGCTTCTGCCATAAAAGTTGACTCAATTAATCTTTATTCTTTTGGCCCTCACGCCCGCAGAAGTTGGATTGTTTTCAAAGAAGTGCTGAATCCTGCCATTAAAGTCGGGATTATAGCGGCGGAACCGCAAGATTATAATCCCCAAGAATGGTGGAAATCTAGCGACGGTTTTCGGACGGTAATCGGAGAAATTATTGCTTATATTTACGCCCGTTTCGTTGATTGGAAAACCTAGCCAGTAATTGTCAACATCCCTCTTATTCCCTTCGCGTTCTTAGCGCCTTCGCGGTTCGTAAAAAAATATTTATATAGCAGTTGTAAATATGTAGAAAAAGAGGACAATGCAGTGCCGTTTCCTACCATAATCCCACCAAAAATGATAAAATCGTTCTCAGATAAGTTGAGGGCAACTCCTTGTTAGAAGAACGCGCTTACTGGTTAGCCTGGTCGCAAATTAACGGTATCGGGCCGATTTTGTTGCAAAGATTGCACCAAAATTTCAAGAGTTTGGCAGAAGCTTGGACGGCAAAACCAGTAGATTTAATGCGAATCGAAGGGTTTGGCAAGCAGATAATTGAAACCATTGTGCAAGAACGTACTAAACTCAATCCCGAAGAATTTATCGAAAAACATCTTATAAAAAATCCCTGTTTTTGGACGCCCGCCGATCCAGATTATCCCCGCTTATTATTGGAGATTCCCAATCCGCCGCCAGTGTTGTATTATCGCGGTTTAGTCGATCGCAAAGAGAATCAAGGAATTACGCCGACAGTGGCAATGGTTGGTACTCGCAGCCCTTCGGAATACGGCAGAAGGTGGACTCGCAAAATTAGTACAGCTTTGGCTAGAAACGGTTTTACTGTGGTTTCGGGATTGGCGGCTGGTATTGATACAGAGGCTCATACAGGCTGTTTGGAGGCGGGAGGAAGGACTTTCGCAGTAGTGGGGACGGGAGTAGATATTGTATATCCTAAACAAAATGAGAGGTTGTGCGATCGCATTTTGCAGCAGGGATTGGTAATTAGTGAATATCCGGCGGGTACTCAACCGAATAAAACTAATTTTCCCCGCCGAAATCGCATAATTGCTGGCTTAAGTCGCGCTACAATCGTGATAGAAGCTCCGCATAAATCTGGTGCTTTAATTACTGCTTATCAAGCGAATGATTTTTGCCGGGATGTGTATGTTTTGACGGGCAGATTGGATGATGAGCGTTCTTTTGGTTGTTTGGAGTTGCTGAGTAAAGGTGCTCATCCGATTCTGCCGGGTAGCGATCGACTGTTAAGCGAAGACAGGTTGTTGGAAATGCTCGGAGCTATGCCAAAATTGGATAGAGCCGAGCAGTTGTCGCTATTTCCTCCAAATCCGACGGTTGAGAAGCAAGGGCCGCCGTTGGAGCCGGAATTGGCTAAGGTGTTAAGTGCGATCGAATCTGGGCCGATTTCTTTTGATACAATTGTCGAAGCAGCGGGATTAGAAGCGGGAATGGTTTCTAGTATACTTTTGCAGTTGGAATTGTTGGGATTAGTTTCGCAGTTACCAGGAATGCGATATCAGCGATGCTGATTTGTAAGTAATACGGTTTAGGCCATTGGTGTCAACTTAAGTCTAAAACCCTCTTTATCTCTCGTTTACCGCCGAGGCCAGATCCCCCTTAAGAAGGGGGACTTTGAGAAGATTTTTGTCCCCCCCTATTTAAGGCAGGGCGGTTTCATTATCGGGGGCGATCGCACAAAGTAAAAGCGATCGCCCCCGAGAATGAAACCGCCCTGCCCAGCCGACAGGCAATTAATTCCCTGTCGGACTTTCTCGAAAAACCCGGTTACTTCGCTGCTTTTTCCGATTTGGATTGACAGCTCATCCTTCGATTATGCAGCGCCAATCCTTGAGGTTGTGGTTAGACAAAGAAATTGGTAACGGGAATAGAGCCTGCTGGGGGTAACGTTCCGGTGGTTGTTAATTTGATAACTAAATCGTTACCCGCCTGAAAACCAGCAGTAGCATCATTAATCACAAGGTAATTACCCGCAATTGAGGCATTTGTAGCCACAACTAAAGCAGCGCTATTAATTGCTAGAGCTTGGTTTCCGCCTAATCCTCCATTAGCGTCAATAAACACTTGATCTACCAGGAGTTGTAAAGTGGTGGCAGTGCTATTATCGGCAGCACGGCTAAAGCTACTAGGAGCATTCATCGCGGCTCCAGCTTGGGTCAACAAGTCGATTTTATCAGTGCCGATGGCAAAGTCGCTAACGCTATCCCTGGCGGATACAGAGGATTGTCCAAACTGGAAGAGGAAAGTATCTGCACCCGTACTACCCGTTAGAATATCTTGACCGCCCCCCCCGTTGAGCGTATTATTGGCAACGTTGCCGATGATACTGTTAGGTAGAGTATTTCCAGTGCCGTTAATCAGTGCGCTGCCTCCTAAACGGAGGGTTTCAACATTTATAGGTAAGGTGTAGGTGACGGTTGAGCGCACCTCGTCGGTTCCTTGAGCTGCAAGTTCCGTGACGACATCTGCTGCATTATCCACAGCGTAGATATCGTTACCCAATCCGCCTGTAAGTTGGTCGGCTCCGGTACCGCCATTGAGGAAATTATTAGCGGTGTTGCCGATGATAGTGTTGGCTAGAGTATTTCCAGTGCCGTTAAGCAGTGCGCTGCCTCCTAAACGGAGGGTTTCAACATTTATAGGTAAGGTGTAGGTGACGGTTGAGCGCACCTCGTCGG